>DATASX010000044.1 GCA_036269075.1 Sporichthyaceae bacterium | reverse complement strand
GGCTGCGAACTCAATGACGAGGGCTGGGTCGCCACCGACCGCACCGGTCGCACCAGCATCGACGGCGTGTGGGCGCCCGGCAACGTCGTGGACCACACCGCCCAGCTGATCAACGCCGCGGCCGCCGGGTCCGCCGCCGCCGTCGCGCTCAACAACTATCTGGTCGCCGCCGACGTCGAGAAGGCTCTCCACGGCCACACCGAGCCAGTACCAGCCAACTGATCATCGGATCACTCGATCCTGTCCATCGTCTTGCCGTAGCAGCACGTCGGGTTCTGCGGGCCCCTCCATCCCCAAGACCTGCGCGACAAAGTCATGCCCACAATCGAAGGAACCACCATGCAGACAGCTCCCCCGGGGCCCTCGTGACGGGCGCCTCCTCCGGAATCGACTCCCCCGCGAAGCCCGGGCGCCCCGTGAACCGGTGGCTCACGCTGACCGTTGCCTGCCTCGCGGTGTTCACCGTGATGGTCGCGAGCTCGATCGTGAACGTTCTGCTTCCGACGCTGACCCGCGAGATCGACGCCTCCACCGAGGACCTGCTCTGGATCGTGGACGGGTTCAACCTCGTCTTCGCCGCACTGGTGCTCGTGGGCGGTTCACTCTCGGACCGCTTCGGCCGTAAGGGCGCACTGATCGCAGGCCTGGCCATCTACGCGTTCGCGTCGACGATGTCCGCGTTCGCGACGAACGCCGACGTGCTCATCGCGTGGCGGGCGCTGGCCGGCCTGGGAGCGGCCGCGGTGTTCCCGACGACGTTGTCGATCATCTCCAATGCCTTCCCCGACCGGGCCGAGCGGGCCAAGGCGATCGGACTGTGGGGTGCGTCCACCGGAATCTCGGTCGCGCTCGGTCCGATCGTCGGAGGTGCGCTGGCCGAGGCGTCGGCGTGGGGCGCGGCATTCTCGTTCTGCGCCGGGGTTGCGGTCCTGACGTTGGTGCTGGCCGTGTTCTTCGTTCCCGACAGCCGGGACCCGGGGGTCCCGCGCCTGGACTACCCGGGCCTGCTGCTGAGCACCCTCGCACTGGGGATGTGGGTCTACGCGATCATCCAGGCACCGGATCGGGGCTGGGGATCGGCGGCCAGCCTCGCCGACTTCGGGGCCGCGACCTGCCTGTTCGTCGCGTTCGCGATCTGGGAGACGCACGTCCCTCAGCCGATGCTCGACGTGCGCCTGTTCACCAACATGCGATTCACCGCCGCCTCCGGCGCGGTCACGCTGTCCTTCTTCGGTCTGCTCGGCTTCGTGTTCCTCATCGGCCAGTACTTCCAGTTCGTGCTCGGCTGGGGAGTGCTGGAAGCCGGGTTCCGCCAGATCCCCGTGGCGCTCTCGGTCGCCGTGAGCTCCCTGCTGGGAACCGTCCTCGCCGTACGACTCGGTACCAAGCTCGTTGTCGTCTCGGGGCTGGTCATCATGTGCGGCGGCTTCGCCTGGGTGGCGACGGTCGACGGCGCGACCACCTACAGCACGATCGCCGCCCAGATGATCGTGATCGGCGTCGGCATGGGATTCACCAGCGCCCCGGCCACCGAGGCCATCATGGGCGTCGTCCCCGCTGCCAAGGCGGGGATCGGCTCCGCCGTCAACGACGCCACTCGCGAACTCGGCGGCACGCTCGGCATCGCCGTCGTCGGCAGCGTCGCCGCCTCGATCTACCGCGACCGGCTCGCCGACAGCATCCACGACCCGCAGATTCTGCAGATCGCCCGCTCGTCGGCCGGCGCCGCCAACGTCCTCGCCCGGAAACTGGGCGACCCCTCCCTCGCCGTCACGGCACAGGACGGATTCCTCGACGGCCTGGCCGCCGGCAGCCTCGTCGCCTCCGGCGTCTGCCTCCTCGGCGCATTGCTCGCCCTGGCCTTCCTCCCCGCTCACCCCCGGGTGCCCGAGGCGGAGACCGAGCACCCGGTCGCAGACCCCGGCGTCACCCCGATCCATGACAAGCCGCTCACCGTCGCCCCGGCTTTCGTGCGCCTCGGTGAATCTGACTGACCATCACATCCCCTGACCGGCTCAGTCATCGTGGAGTAGGTACGCACCTCGTTCGTGCGCGAACTCCCCGGCCCCGGGGTGCGCACGCACACCGTCATCGAGGCCTTGCCGATGTCCAACCCTGCGACCCGTTCAACCACCACGTCCATCCGTGCACCTCGCTGGTCCGGCGTCCGGCCGAACCGGAATGGCGCGACCGGGTGCCGCCCGGAGGGATTCCTTGAGATGGACACAGACCCACGTGCTCGATAACGGCAACAATCCGACGTTCCCGGAGACCCCGCGTCAGACTCGCTCTACGGGCTCGAACCGCAGCACCAGAGTGATAGCGACGTCGCCGGACGACACCCCATCAGGATGCGGCCACGATCCCGGACCTCCCCGCACCACCCCGGACGTCCACAGACAGGGACGCACCCTGACGCACAGTCAGACGAACGGCTCCCGGCCGCAACCACCCACCGGCCTGCAACCCGACCACCATTCTCAGGCCCCGACACGCCGCCATCGAAGATCGCCAACGCGTACTCGTCTTGCTCGCACGAGGTCGGGTCGATCTGGGCCCGTCGACCGGCACACATGTAGGGCATGGGGGATGAGCAGGCCACCCGCCCTGGGCGGCTGTGATGATGTCGTTGGCGCGGTTGTCGGCGGGCGCCGGCTACCGGTATTTGTTGCAGAACATCGGGGCCGGGGACGTTGCGCGCGCGGCCGGTGAGCCTTTGGTGGGCTATTACGCAGCGAGCGGGAACCCGCCGGGCCGCTGGCTCGGCAGCGGCCTGAACGGGCTCTCCGGCGCCGCCGCGGTTCCGGTGCTGGCGCCCGGCGCGGTGGTGACCGAGGAAGCGATGGCGGCCCTCTACGGGACCGGCCACAACCCGGTGACGGGTGAGCAGTTGGGGCGCCCGTACCCGGTCTACAAGACCACCGCGCAACGGATCTCCGAGGCGGTCGCCGGGTTGCCGACAACCTTGTCAGCGCCCGGGCGGGAAGCCGCGGTCGCGGGAATAGAGGCGCGGGTCGCGGCGACGCCGAACCGGCACGCGGTTGCCGGGTACGACCTGACCTTCACGGTACCCAAGTCCGCCAGCGTGCTGTGGGCCCTGGGCGATAAGAACGTCCGGGCGGACGTGGTCGGGGCGCACCGACAGGCGATCGCCGCCGTCGTCGAGTTGATCGAGGACAGGTTCTTGTTCACCCGCACCGGAACAAACTCGTGCATGCAGGTCGCCACCCGAGGGTTGATCGCGGCAGCGTTCGATCACTACGACACCCGCACCGGGGACCCGAACCTGCACACCCACCTGGTGATCGCGAACAAAGTCCAGGGACCCGACGGGATCTGGCGCTCTGTCGATGCCCAGGTCCTCTACCGCAGCGCGGTCGCCCTGTCGGAGGTCTATGACGACCTGTTCGCCGACGCCCTCGCCGCGCTCCTCCCGGTCAGCTGGGCGCACCGCGACCGCGGTCCCCGTCGCACGGCGGGTTTCGAGATCGACGGCATCAACGACGAGCTCCTCGCGGCGTTCTCCAGCCGGGCGGCCCAGGTCGGCACCGAGCTCGACGACATGGTCGCCGAGTTCACCGCGGCGCACGGGCGCGAGCCATCGCGGGTGCAGATGCTTCGACTGCGCCAGCAGGCGACGTTGGCGACCCGGCCCGACAAGGAGATCCGCCCGCTGCCCGAACTGCGCCGCTCCTGGCGCGCAACCGCGCACGCCCTGACCGGTACGAGCCCGGACGTCACCGTCGCTGCCGCCGTCACCGGCCGCCGACGCCCGCCGGTGCCCGCTGCGGGTATTGCCGAGATGCTTGCCAGCGCTGTTCTGACGGACATTCAGGTCCGCCGATCCACCTGGACGAAGGCTAACCTGCTCGCCGAGGCTGCCCGCGCCACCCGCCACCTACGCCTGCCCACACCGAAAGCGCGCCTCGAACTGTTGGACCAGGTCGTGGACCACGCCGTCGCCGCCTGTCTGCCTCTGGATCCGCCAGCGTTGTTCCACACCCCTGCGCGCCTCCGCCGGGTCGACGCCACCAGCGTGTTCGACCGCACCGATGCGGCGGTGTTCACGACCACTGCGGTGCTGGACGCCGAGGCGCGCCTGCTCGCCGCACTGGACGAGACCAACGCACCCGTCATCCCGAGCACCCTCCTTGACGCACTGAACCGGCAGATGCCGGGCCAACGCCTGGCCGCAGACCAGCACGCCGCGATCACCGGCATCGCCACCTCCGCCCGTCGTTTGGACGTCCTAGTCGGTCCGGCCGGAACGGGCAAGACCCGCACCCTCGCGACCCTGACGAACCTCTGGCAACGCGCCCACGGGTCCGGCAGCGTCATCGGTCTGGCCCCGTCCGCTGCGGCGGCGTTCGAACTCGCCCTCGCGCTACGCATCCCATGCGAGACCACTAGCAAGTGGCTCCACGACCACAACCAGCAATCCCCCCCGCCGAGGGCCGCGACGACTACCGAGACCCTTTCCAGCCGCCCCCCACTGCGCCCCGGGACGCTCGTGATCATCGACGAGGCGTCCCTGGCCGCCACCTCTCACCTCGACGCAGTACGAGGCCACGTGCAACGGGCCGGGGCGAAACTCCTCCTGGTCGGGGACCACCACCAACTCGGCGCCGTCGAAGCCGGAGGCGCGTTCGCGCTCCTGGCCGAAACCACCACAGAACGCGGCACGGTCAACGCCCTGCACGCCCTGTGGAGGTTCCGCCACCGCTGGGAAGCAGACGCCACCCGCGCCCTACGCACCGGCGACCCCGCCATCCTCGACACCTACGCAACCCAGGGCCGGTTGCACGAAGGAGATACCGACGCGGTCGCCGAGGACGCCTACCGGGCCTGGCAGGCAGACAACGCCGCCGGGCGCACGTCACTGCTCCTGGCCCAGGACCGCAACACCGTCAAGGTCCTCAACATGCGCGCCCGAACCGATCGACTCGCGGGGGGCCAGGTCCACGGAACCGAAGCCACACTGCATGACGGGACCAGCTGCGCCCCCGGGGACTGGATCACCACCCGACAGAACGACCGGCGAATTCCCATCCCCGGCGGCGGATACATCCGCAACGGGGCCGGCTGGACCATCACCGCCGTCTACCCCGACGGCAGCATCGACGCCACCCCACGAACTGACGAAAACACGGCGCAACGCCCGACGGGTGCCGGGGCGCGCAGCAGGGAACACCTCCCCCGACCGGTGCGATTGCCCGCCCGTTACGTCGCTTACCACGTCGAACTCGGCTACGCCAGCACAATCCACCGTGCCCAAGGCGCGACCATCGACACCGCGCACACCATCGTCACCGCATCGATGAACCGCCAAGCCCTCTACGTCGCCATGTCCCGCGGCCGCGAAGCAAACCACGCCTACATCCGCACAGACCGCTCTTGGGACACAGAGGACCACCAGAAGCACGACCGCGAACTGAACGCCCGTCAGATCATGGAGAACGTCCTGGCCTCCGACGGCGCCGAACTCTCCGCAACCGCGACGCTGCGCGACCGCCAGAACGCCGCATGGTCCCCAGGACACCTCCGGGCAGTACGCGAGACCATCGCCGCGGACCCCGCGAGCGGTGAAGAAACGAGGCGCGCACTCGACGAGATCAACGCGCTCCTCGCCGCCCGCAAATCGTTGACGAGCCGGACAGCAGCGAGCTACGGCGGTCTCGAGCCCCAACGCGCACACATAAGGGGTGACGGACGAACCATCACCCCCGGAGGCTGACCCCGATGACCACCGTTCTGCTTACAGTCGATGACGCCGCCCATGCCCTGGCCATCGGGCGCACCAAGATCTACGAACTCCTCGACGCAGGAACCCTGCGCTCGATCAAGATCGGACGCGCGCGGCGGATCCCGATCGATGCGGTGCACGAGTTCGTGCGCAGCATCGAGACCGCCGCGTCGGCCTGAACGCGGACCAATGCCGCGCAGCGCCAACGGTCGGTCGTCGATCTACCGCGGAGTGGACGGGTCCTGGCACGGTTGGGTGACCGTAGGAGTACAACCGGACGGCACGCCTGACCGGCGCCATCGGCGGGCTCTGACCAAGGCCCAGATCACCGCCAAGGTCCGCGAGCTGGAGCAGCTCCGGGACAAAGGCCAGATCGGCCCCGGTGGCCGGACGCCCACCGTCGCAGAGTGGATGCGTACGTGGTTGGACACCATCGCGCCGCGCACCGCCAGCGAATCCACGATCGAGACGGCCTACCGGCCGAAGGTCGAGCACTGGATCATTCCGCGCATCGGCGCGCACCGCCTCGATCGGCTGCGACCCGAGCACCTCGACGCCCTGTACCTCGAGCTGGCGGCAGAGGGGCTGTCCAGCAAGAGCGTGCTGATGGTGCATCAGCTGATCAACCGCGCCTACCGAATGGCGATGCGGCGTGGAGTCGTCGGGCGCAACGCCGCCTCCTTGGTCGACCCACCGACCCATCGGAGCCCGGTGATGTCCCCGCTGTCCGTCACAGATGCCCAGAAGATCCTCGCGAGTGCGGTCGGAACCCCGAACGGCGCCAGGTGGTCAGTGGCGCTGGCTCTCGGACTACGTCAGGCCGAAGCACTCGGCCTGCGGTGGCAGCACATCGACTTCGAGCGGGGTGAGGTTCGGGTGTTCCAGCTCAAGCGGACCGAATACCGCCACGGCTGCGAGGACGTCGAGGCCTGCGCCAAGCCGCGCCACCGCTCGGGCTGCGCCGCCGGCTGCACCAGACATGCGCAACACTGCGAGCAGCGCACGGGTGGAGAGTGGGTCTTCCGGGAGCCGAAAGGCGGCGCGGCGCGCACGATCGTGATACCTGAACCACTGCTCGACCAGCTCCTCGCCCACCGCGAAACCCAGTCCATAGCGCGGGCCACCGCCGGCGACATCTGGCAGGACTTGGACCTGGTCTTCAGCCAGCCCAACGGGAGCCCCATCCAGACGCGTCAGGACTGGGAGGAGTGGAAGCGGCTTCTCGAAACCGCCGGCGTCCGCAACGCTCGCCTGCACGACGCCCGACACACCGCGGCGACCCTGCTCCTGGAGCAGGGGGTGGACATCCGCGTCGTGCAGCAGATCCTCGGCCACTCCACCCTCGCCGTGACCCAGCGCTACACCCACGTCACTGACTTCCTGGCCCGTCAGGCCGCCGAGCGAATGGGCCGGACGCTATGGGATTGAGCAGCTCCCGCTCTTACGTCGAGAGCGGCAGCTCTCGCACGCGCACCGTTCGCTCGCCGACCACCGCCAGCGCACCGGAGCTGAGCGCATCGCCGCACGTGGAAAGTACATCGACAACGACCGCCACGATCGCGTGTGGGCGGTGGTCCCGGCGCCGGATGAGCAGCACGCTGGGAAGGGTCGCGGACGTCCGGGCGAGCAGCGCACCGAAATCGGTGTCCAGGGTGACCAGGACGCGATCCTGCTGACCAGCCACCGCGAGAACATCAGGGTCGCCAGCGCCGACCATGCCCAGGCCCGCGATCGTGGCCACGTCGTGGCCGATCTCAACGAGCAAGCGCCCAACCTGCGGATGCAGGCACTCGTCGAGGAGGAGCTTCACCCGCCGATGCTGAGCGGGATCTCGCGCTCGCGCAGGGTCTCGGCGGCGAAGGTCAACGCCTCCGCAACGTCAGCGACGGTGAGTTGCGGGAAGTCCCGGGCAATGTCCTCCGGCGTTTGGCCCTCGGCCACGTACGCCACGACGGTCGCTACCGGGATCCGGGTGCCCTTTATGCACGGCACGCCGGCCATGATGTTCGAGTCCCGGCTGATCCGGTCGAAGGCCATGACTGCAGGATACGCCCGCTCGCCTGGCCTCCCGCAGCGCTGGCGCACGTCCGAGTCGGGTCAGCCCGCCGGTCCCCGACGGACGCCCACAGATACCGGTGGGCGCCTGCGGCCGGCGAAACAACTGCAACCACAACTGCAACCGCTGGCTGACCGCGGCGGCTCGTTGCGTGGCGCCCGTCGGGATTCATGCAGGTCAGACGGTGCCCGGGACGGGGATCGAACCCGTACTCCCTTGCGGGAAGCGAGGTTTAAGCTCGCCGTGGCTGCCGGTTACACCACCCGGGCGGGGTAGCTACCACGGTAGCGCCCGCGGCGGGCAGTGCGGCTGACGCCGGGTCAGCTGACCGTGAGCGTCAGCTTGGCGGTCGGATGGCGCGGGTCGAAGAAGTCGTAGGTCCCGGGGTTGGCCGGGGCGGTCAGTTCTTCCTTGCCCTTGGCCGGGACGTCGCCGTTGTAGAGGCGGTGGACCTTGTCCTCGAGGTTGTGCGCGACCGAGTCCTTGTTGACTATCTCGATGGTCGCGCCCGTCGAGACCGCGAGGGTCGAGGGGGTGATGAGGTTGTTCTTGATGGTCGCGGTCGGGGGGCCCGACGGCTGCGCCGGGCCGGCTGGGGTCTCGGCGTGGGTCGGGGTGGGGACCGGCGGGGTGGTGGCGCCGGCCGTGTTGCCGGTGCCGCAGGCCGCCAGGCCCGTGCCGACGAGCGTGAGCACCGCGCCGACGCGAACGGCGCGCCATCCGCGGGCGTGGCCCGATACCGCTGCGTCCACCGGTTGACTCCCCCTGCGTCGTTGACCGAACCCGTAAACGTTAGCGGTGTGGGCCGGCGAACAGCATTGGTTGAGCTTGTTTCTCTCAGCCGGCTCGAAGGTCGGGCATCTCGACGTCAGTGCTGACCCGGACCAACGCGGGACCGACCGTCAGGCATCGGCGATCTCCCGGGCCCGCACGAGCAGCGCGTCGATCATCGGCTCGGTCAGCCGTCCGGTGAACGTGTTCTGCTGGCTGGGGTGGAAACAGCCGAGCAGTCGGACGCCGCCGAGGTCAACCTCCGCGCCGTGCCCGAACTTGGGCAACGGCCGCGGAACCACCAGACCCGCGCCGGCCAGCGAGACCAGCGTGGCGGCCCAGCCGAAGCCCCCGAGGGCCACCACGACCCGCAGAGAGGGGAGCAGGAACCCGATCTCGCGATCCAGCCAGGGCCGGCAGGTGTCGCGTTCGGCCGGGGTCGGCGCGTTGGCCGGTGGGGCGCAGCGGACCGCCGCGGCCATCCGGGCAGCCGGCAAACGCTGGCCGTCGCCGGCGCGAACCGACGTGGGCAGGGCCGCCCAGCCCGTCCGATACAGGGAAGCGAACAGAAAGTCCCCGCTGCGGTCCCCGGTGAAGATGCGGCCGGTGCGGTTGCCGCCGTGCGCGGCCGGCGCCAGGCCGACCAGCAGCAACCGCGGCGACTCCGAACCCCACCCGGCGATCGGTCGGCCCCAGTAGGCCTCGGACGCATAGGAACGGCGCTTCTCGACGGCCACCTGCTCGCGCCACTCCACCAGCCGTGGGCAGGCCCGGCAGACGGACTGACGCGCCGTCAGTTCAGCAAGGTCCGGTGCCGAGGCAGCCAGGGCCGCGACCTCGGCACCGGTGCCTGCGACCGGGGTGTCCGGGCGCGCCGGATCCTCGGGCCATCCTGTGCCGGGAGCGACGCAGGCCGGTTTCATGGCTTCACAACAGCGAACGTGCGATGCCGTCGAGGATGTCGTGCTCCGAGGCGATCAGGTCCGCCTCACCGAGAGCGGTCACGACCCGGTCGAGGACCAGCGCGCCCGCGGGGATCGTGTCGACCCGGCCCGGATGCACCGGTCCCATCCCCGCGCGTTGCTCCCGGGTCGAGGCCAGCAGCTGGGCCGCCACCTCGTGGATGCGGGACGCCGGAATGCGAGCCTGGTGGATCTTCGCCGCGTCGTAGGTCGGCAGGTCCAGGGCGAGCGCGGTGACCGTGGTGACGGTCCCGGCCACGCCGATGATCGAGCGGGCCTGGCCCACCGGCACAGCCCGGACGGCGTCGGCGATCGCGGCGTCCACATCCGCCACCGCGGCCGCCACCTGCTCAGCCGTGGGCGGGTCGGTACGCAGGTGCCGTTCCAGCATCCGGACACAGCCGACGTCGACCGACCGCGCCGCCTCCGGGCCGGTGCTGCCCAGGACGAACTCGGTGGACCCCCCGCCGATATCGATGACCAGATACGGCGCGCCGATGCCCGCGGCGTCCAATCCGGCGGTGGCGCCGGTGAACGACAGTGCGGCTTCGACCTCGCCGGGCACGACCTCCGGGACGACGCCGAAGATCTCGGTCATCGCGGCGGTGAACTCGTCGCGGTTGGCGGCGTCGCGGGTGGCGCTGGTCGCCACGACCCGGACTCGCGCGACCCCCGCGGCCGCGATCGCCGCCGCGTAGCCGCGCGCCGCGTGGAACGTCCGCGCCAACGCCTCCGGCGCCAGCCGACCGGTCGCGTCGACGCCCTGCCCGAGGCGCACGATCTGCATCTGCCGGTCGACGTCGATCAACGCGCCGTCCTCGACCGAGTCGGCGATCAGCAACCGGATCGAATTCGTGCCGCAGTCGATCGCAGCGATTCGGGTCAAGCCCGCTCCCCCGTCCACCGCGTGCTGCACGGCTCCACCAGCCACCACCCGTTCACCTGCGCCACCGCCTCGTCGCCGAACAAGTTCACACCGGGCCCGGCCGCCAGCGAGTGCGCCGCGAGCGCGTGCAGGCACTTGACCCGTTCCGGCATGCCGCCGGCCGAGATGTCGGTCGTCTCCGGGACGTCGCCCAACTGCTGACGTCGCGTCAGATAGTCGGCGTGCGCGGCATGATGGGCCTGCGCCAGTTCCGGGACCTGCGCCAGCAGCGCGGTCATCCGCGCCATCAGACCGCCGGCCTCCAACGTGCCCAACGCCGAGGACAGCCGCGGGCAGGTCAGGTAGAACGTCGTCGGGAACGGGGTTCCGTCGGACAACCGGGGTGCGGTGGCGACCACGTCGGGCATTCCGCACGGGCAACGGTGGGCGACCGAGTCCACGTCGCGCACCGGGCGGCCCAACTGCCTGCTGACGTCGGCCAGGTCGACCCGCGAGGGCACCGGACCGAGTACCCCGGTCCGCTCAGCGGCCACGAGGATCCCGGCGCATCCCGGTCGGCGGGTGCTCGACCGGGGTGGCCGCGGTCGCGACGGACTGCATGAACCGACCCCACCAGGTCCCGGCCGCCACGGCGGCCGCGGCGTCCGGCGAACCCGCCGCGGGCGGCGGGTCGCTGACCCGGAAGGCCTCCTCGCCCGGCATCACGTAATGCAACCGCAGGCGCGCCTCCCGCTCGACGTAGAAGTTCTGCGAGCGAAGCTCGTTCTCCTTCTTCAACTGGGCGACCTGCGTTGCCCCGTTGACCACCTGCGCGCGCAGTTCGGCGACATGCTTGCGTTGCGCCAGGTAGCGCTGGACCGGGAACGCGACGGAGAACGCGGTCAGCACCAGCACCGAGGCGAACACCGCGGCCCGCCGGGTGAACGGGCTGCTGCGGACCTCGAGCAGCGCCACCGGGTCGACCACCGGTTCGGCGGTGGCCGGCACCCGGCCGCGGATCCCGCGTCGGGCCGGACGGCTCTCGCCGCGGCTCGCGGCCGGACGCGCCCGGTCGCGGGCGGTCGACCGCGGGACGCGGCTGCGGCGAGGCACCTTCATCGCAGGCTCAGTTCGCGGTGAACCGAGGGAAGGCGGCGGCACCGGCGTAGCGCGCGGCGTCGTCGAGTTCCTCCTCGATGCGCAGCAGTTGGTTGTACTTCGCGACCCGCTCGGAGCGGGCCGGGGCACCGGTCTTGATCTGCCCGCAGTCGGTGGCGACGGCCAGGTCGGCGATGGTGGTGTCCTCGGTCTCCCCCGAGCGGTGGCTCATCATCGCCCGGTAGCCGCTGCGGTGGGCCAGCGAGACGGCGTCCAATGTCTCGGTGAGCGTGCCGATCTGGTTGACCTTCACCAACAGCGCGTTGGCGCAGTCCTCGGCTATGCCGCGGGCCAGGCGCTTCGGGTTGGTGACGAACAGGTCGTCGCCGACCAACTGGACCCGCCGTCCGACGCGCTCGGTCAGCGCCTGCCAGCCGGCCCAGTCCTCCTCGTCCAACGGGTCCTCGATCGACACCAACGGGTAGGCGTCGAGCAGGCTCGCGTAGTAGTCCGACATCTGCTCGGCGCTACGGGAGCTGCCCTCGAAGTTGTAGGCGCCGTCCTTGTGGAACTCGGTCGCGGCGACGTCGAGTGCGAGCACGATGTCGCTGCCGAGAGTGAAGCCGGCCTGCTCGATCGCGCGGATGATCAGGTCGAGGGCGTCGCGGTTGCTCGGCAGGTCGGGGGCGAAACCGCCTTCGTCGCCCAGCCCGGTGGCCAGACCCTGGGCCTTCAGCACGGCCTTCAGGCAGTGGTAGGTCTCCGCGCCCCAGCGCAGAGCGTCGGCGAACGAGCCGGCCCCGATGGGGGCGATCATGAACTCCTGGATGTCGACGCCGGTGTCCGCGTGGGCGCCGCCGTTGAGGATGTTCATCATCGGCACCGGCAGCAGATGAGCGGTCGGGCCGCCGACGTAGCGGAACAGCGGCAGGCCGGCGCTCGCCGCGGCCGCTCGGGCCACGGCCAGGCTGATCCCGAGGATCGCGTTTGCACCGAGCCCGGACTTGTCCGGCGTGCCGTCGAGCCCGATCAGCTCCTGGTCGAGCAGCCGCTGTTCGGCGGCCGGGAACCCGATGAGCAGTTCTTCCATCTCCGGGCTGTTGACGGCCTCGACCGCGTCCTGCACGCCCTTGCCGCCGTAGCGCCCGGGGTCGCCGTCGCGCCGTTCCACCGCCTCGAACGCGCCGGTCGAGGCGCCGGAGGGGACCGCGGCCCGACCCACCGTGCCGTCGTCGAGGACCACCTCGACCTCGACGGTTGGGTTGCCGCGCGAGTCCAGGATCTCGCGGGCGCCGATGTCCTCGATCGTGGCCACCCCGGGCTCCTTACAGTCGTTCGATCGACACGGGCGCCGACCACCCTACCGAGAGGCGGACGCCACTCCGAGCAACCGCCGCAGGTGCCGCGGCGGTGGCGAGCCGTGGGCCAGCACCGCGTCGTGCAACTCCCGGATGCTCGCGCCCGGCCGGACCGCCGCCAGGTCACCGACGGTGTCGCGGACAGCCAGGTAGCCGACGAAGTAGGTCGAGAGCTGGGTCGACGTCAGCAGCGCGCGCCGCCACTTGCCGACGGCCTCGCCCTCCTCCTGGTGTCCGCGCTCGACCATCAGGTGCATGGCCTCCTCGCGGGTCATCCCGCGGGTGTGCACCCGGACGTCGAGGATCGCGTTGATCGTCATCCGAAGCTGCATCTTCAACTGCTGCATGCGCACCGCGTCGCCGCCGAAGCCGTGACGGGTCATCAGTTCCTCGGCGTAGACCGCCCAGCCCTCGACGAACACGCCGGACCAGAACGTCGACCGGACGCGGGTGCTCGTGCGCTGGCGGCGGTCGTGCGCGAGTTGCAGGACGTGGCCCGGCATGGCCTCGTGGATGGTCAGGTTGCGGACCATGTGCACGTTGTACTCGCGGAAGAACGAGGCGACCCGGTCCGGGGACCAGTCCGCGGGGGTCGGTGAGATCGCGTAGAAGGTGGGCAGCGACGCGGTCTCCAGCGGCCCGGGCGGGTCGCAGTAGGCGACGGCCACGCCACGGTGGATCTCCGGCATCACGACGATCTCGACCGGGTCGTCGTGGATCGTGACCAGGTCATGGGCGGCGACGAACTTCGTGGTCTCGGTCAGGGTCTGCTCGGCCAGCGCCACGATCGAGTCGTCGTCGGGGGCGTCGGCGGCCAACGCGTCGAGCACCTCGCGCACCTGGCCCGGGTGCGACGGGGCACCCGCGATCCGCGACGCCGCCTCGGCGATCTGCTCGCTCACCAGTTCGAGTTGGGCTTCCGCGGCCGCCAGCACGGCGTCGGGGGTGTCGGCGGTGTCCAGGGTCAGCCGCAGCTTGCGGGCGTAGAGCTCAGGGCCCAGACGGGGGTCGCCGACGGCGTCGTCCTGCCGCTCGGTGAGCCACGCGATGTGCTCGTCGAGCGCGGCGGTGGCGGCCTCCAGCGCGGGTTCGACCTCGGATCGGACGGCCTCGGCGCGGCGCAGGGCCCGCTCGAGCTCGGTGGCCAGCAGGGTGCGCGTGCCGGTGAACTGCCCGACCGCGGTGGACACGTGCACCTCGGGCAGGTCCTCGGCGTCGGCCCGGGCCGAGGCCAAGCTGGCCGGGATCGCCGCCAACCGCCCGCCGACGGCCCGCAGGCGCTCGGGCAGCGGCGCGAAATCGCGAGCCAGCAGCAGGTGGATCGCGGTGCCCGGGTTGGCCACCAGCGGGTTCCACCGGTACTCGGTGAGCTCGTCGAGGCTGAACAGGCGGGCGGCGATCCGGTTGCGCAGGATCGCGTGGTCGACCTGCTCGCCGAGCTCGAGTTCGGCAACGTCGAGGGCGTCCAACTGGGCGAGCCGCGCCCGCCATCCGGCGGCCTCCACGGCCCGCGCCGCCGCACCCGGTTCGGGCAGCCGGTGGTCGTGCCGGTGGTCGCCGAGCGACGTCGCGGCGACCGGGTCGGCGGCCAGGTAGTCGTCGATGACGTCAGCGGCCAGTCCCGGGAAGTGCGCGTCGCCCTGTTGGGTCATCGCCGGAGGTTATCGTGGCCTTCGCCGGCCGATTCGCCAGTTTGGAGTTGCCGCGTTGCCGAAGGTCTCCGTCGTCGTCCCCACCTACAACGTGGCCCGTTGGCTGCCCGAGT
Source organism: Sporichthyaceae bacterium (assembly GCA_036269075.1). Classification (NCBI taxonomy): domain Bacteria; kingdom Bacillati; phylum Actinomycetota; class Actinomycetes; order Sporichthyales; family Sporichthyaceae; species Sporichthyaceae bacterium. The sequence goes on along the minus strand of DATASX010000044.1, from coordinate 36,940 downwards.
TCCTCGGCTCGCTCGACGCGCAGGCCGGCCGGCTCGCCGGGTACGAGCTGATCTTCGTCGACGACGGGTCGCCGGACGACTCCGCGCAGACGATCGCGGCGTGGATCTCCGGCTCGTCGGCTGATGCCCGACTGGTGAGCAAGCCGAACGGCGGGCTGTCCTCGGCCCGCAACGCCGGCCTCGCGGTCGCCACCGGTGAGTGGGTGACGTTCTGGGACCCGGACGACAAGCTGTCGCCGCCATATGCCACCGAGATCCGCGAGTTCGTCGAGTCCCCGGCCGCGGACTCGGTCGACCTGGTCGTCGGTCGGCTGGTGAAGTTCGCCGAGGCCACCGGCCGGCGCAGCACCCACCCGCTGGACCACCGGTTCAACCGCGGCGACCGGATCATCGACCTGGAGACCGAACCCGACGCGTTCCACCTGGCGGCCAATACCGCCTTCTACCGGACCGCCTTGCTGGCCGAGCACGGTCTGGTGTTCGACCACCGTGTCGTGCCGACCTTCGAGGACGGGCATCTGACGGGCCGTTACCTCGGTGCGGCCGGCCGCGCGCGGGTCGCCGTGCGGGCCCGGGCCCGTTATCTCTACCGGCGGCGGGCGGACCTCTCCTCGCTGGTTCAGGCCGGCTGGCAGAAGGACGTCAAATACCTGGCCCAGCCCCGCTACGGCTGGCTGGACCTGCTGCAATCGGTGCAGTCCGACCTGGGCCGGATCCCGGCCTGGGCGCAGTACATGGTCCTGTACGAGATCAGTTGGTACTACCGCTCCGAACTGATGGTGCCGAGCCGAACCGCCTGGGTCTCCCCGGAGTTGTCCGCCCAGTTCCACGAGATCCTCGGCGAGGTCGCCGCGCTGCTCGAGCCGGAGCACATCGAGCGGTTCGCGCACTCCGCCTCGGACACGCCCCCGGACCTGATCCCGGCACTGCTGGTCGGTGCCAAGGGCCTCCGGCGGCCGCCCATGCATGTGACGGTGGATCAGATCGACAAGGCCCGCCAGGTGGCGCGGCTGCGCTACTACTCCGACAACCCCGACACCGCCGAGGTGTTCGAGGTCGCCGGGCGCGCCGTCGAGCCGCGACACGCCAAGACCCGCAGCATCGAACTGCTGGGCCGGGCGATGGCGACCGAGCGCATCGCGTGGGTCGGCGCCACCGATACCGTCGCGGTCCGCGTCGACGGGGTCCGCCTGCCCGTCCGCGTCGGCCCGGTGGAGCACCCGCACCACGACGCCACCCCTGATCGCACCTGGCCGGTGCTGGCCGAGCGCGCGGCGCCGCTGCCGGCCGGCGCGGCCAAGTCCTCGCGCAGCCTGCAGCGCGAGCTGCTGCACAAGGCGCGGGAGTTCAAGCGTCGGCTGCCCAAGGCCCGCGCGGCCGCCAGGCAGAGGGCCGAGGACCTGCTGGCGCGGCGGATGTCCTCGGCCCCGCCGGCCCGGAAGGCCTTCACCGACGCCTGGCTGCTGATGGACGACACCAAGCGGGCCGGCGGCGACGCCGAACACCTGTACCGGCACTTGGTCGCGAACCACCCGGAGATCAACGCCTGGTTCGTGCTGCGCCGCGACAGCGCGGACTGGGACCGCCTGGCCGCGGCCGGCTTCCGGCTGCTCGAGCACCGCGGCAACCGCCACCGGATGGCCCTGCTCAACGCCGCCCAGGTGATCTCGGGCAACGGCGACGAGTCGACGGTCAATCCCCTGGACCGCAAGCGGTTCGGGGCCCGGCGCTGGCGCTGGACGTTCCTGCCGCCGCTCACGTTCGACCTCGACCTCGCGAATTGGCTCAACGAGCGGGCCGCCGACCTGACGCTGGTCGCCACCCGCGCCGAGGCCGACTCGATCACCGCCGACGGGTCCCGCTACCGGCACACCACGCTGGAGGTCGTCCCGGTCGGGCGGCCGCGGCACGACGCCCTGCTGGCCGCCGACCGAGCGCTCGACCCGGCCGCGCGGCGCACGGTGCTGTTCGTGCCGGCCGCGCCGGCGGTCCCGTGGCTCACGCCCGCGAGTTTCCTCGACCCGGCAACAGCGGCGTCCTGGAGCGCGATCCTGGGTTCCGAGCGACTGCAGAAGGCGGCCGCGGCGACGGGTCACGACCTGGCCGTGCTGGTGCACCCCGAGGAGGCCGGCGCGCTGAGCGTGCCGGGCAGCGTGACCGTGCACCGCCTCGACCCGGCCGCACCCTCCGGCCTGCCGATCACTTGCGCCGTTCTGGTCACCGACCACTCCACGTTGCGCCACGACGCGGCCTACCTGGGCCGCCGCGTCGTGCTGTGCCGGTTCCCGAGCGCTCCGATCCCCGGTCTCGCGCCCGGCCGCACCGCGCTGGACGAGAGCTTCGGCGCCGTCCTGACCGACCCGGAGGCCACGGTCGAGGCCCTGGTGACGCTGCTCGAGTCGGGCCCGCCGACACGAGCCGGCCAGGCGGAGTTCGCCGACGGCCGCTGCTGCGAGCGCGTTGTCGAGGCTGTCCGCGCCGCGGGCCGACCGGCGCAGGCGGTCTACCACTAGGTCCCTTCGTCGCGGCGTGCCGACGCCACGGCGGCCCGATTGTTCATCTCGGGCCGGCTGCCTGCGTCGATCGTTACCCTGTACGGCACCCGTCGAGGAGGAACGCTTTGCCCACGGTCTCGGTGATCCTGGCCAGTTACAACGTCTCTTCCTGGCTGGGCGAGTTCCTCACCTCGTTGGACGAGCAGATCGACGGGCTCACCGGGTACGAACTGATCTTCGTCGACGACGGGTCGACAGACGACACAGCGGCTCGGATCGAGGAGTGGATCGCCCGTTCGGGTGCCGACGCGAAGTTGATCCGGCAGGCGAACACCGGGGCGGGCGGGGCCCGCAACGCCGGACTGGAGCACGCTCGCGGGCAGTGGGCCACGTTCTGGGACCCGGACGACATGCTGATGGACGGCTACTGCGGCGAGATCCGCCGCTTCCTGGCCTCGCCGCAGGCCGCCGAGGTCGACCTGGTGGTCTCCCGGATCGTGTGGTTCAACGAGGCCACCGGGCGCCGGCAGCACCACCCGTTGAACTACCGGTTCGAGGACGGCAACCGGATCGTCGACCTCGAGTCCGAGCCGCGGATGATCCACCTGGCCACGAACACCGGCTTCTACCGGATGTCGGTGCTGCGCGAGCGCGGCCTGAAGTTCGACAGCCGGGTCGTCCCGACCTTCGAGGACGGCCACCTGACGGGGCGTTACCTGGCCGGTTTCGAGCGCCCGAAGATCGCCCTGTGCGGCGATGCCCACTACCTGTACCGGCGCCGGGCCGACGATTCGTCGCTGGTCCAGACGGCGTGGAGCCGCGAGGAGAAGTACACCGCGCAGCCCCGCTACGGCTGGCTCGATCTGCTCCAGACGGTGAAAGCCGAGCGCGGCCGGGTGCCGCACTGGACGCAGCACGTCGTGCTCTACGAGTTGCAGTGGTACTTCCGCTTCGAGCAGGCCGTGCCGAACCGCACCGCCTGGGTGCCGGCGCCGATCGCCGCGGAGTTCCACCGCACGCTGGCGGAGGTCGTCGAGTACCTCGACGACGACTACATCCAGACGTTCGCGAGCCAGATCAACGGGTTCCGCGTCGACATGGCCGCCGCGCTGATGCTCGCCAAGACTGCTGAACACAGCAAGGGCGGGGAGCACCGGACCCCGTACGCCACCGTCGACCGGATCGACTCCCGGCGCCGCCTGGCCCGGTTGCGTTACTACTTCGGCACGCAGCTGCCTGTCGAGGACTTCCGGGCGAACGGACGGCGGGTCGTCCCCCGGCACGCCACCACGCGACTGATCCAGTTCCTCGGGCGGCCCCTGGCCCACGAGCGGATCATCTGGTTCCCGGCCACCGACACGGTTTCGCTGTCACTGGACGGTCACCCGATCCGCATCGAGGTCGGTCAGGTGGGCAACGACAGCTTCGAGGCCGCGCCGGACCGGACCTGGCGGGAACTCGCCGGGCAGGCCCCGCCGAGTGGTTCGCGCTCGACGATCCCCACCAAGCTGGCCGACCGGCGACGCCGGATCGAAGGCACGTTGCGCGACCTGAAGCGGCGGGCGCCGCGGGCCGTGCCGGTGGCGCGCAGCATCCTGGCCGACCAGGCGGTGCTGCGACTGTCGGCCACTCCGCCGGTGCGCAAGCAGTTCGCGAACGCCTGGGTGCTCATGGACCGCGACACAGCCGCGCAGGACAACGCCGAGCACCTCTATCGGCACCTGCGTGCCGAGCAGCCGGAGATCAACGCCTGGTTCGTGCTCAACCGCGACAGCATCGACTGGGATCGCCTTTCCGCGGAGGGGTTCCGGCTGCTCGAGCACGGCAGCCCGAAGCACAAGCTGGCGCTGCTGAACTGCCGGCACCTGGTCTCGTCGCACGCCGACGGGTACGTCGTCAAACCGCTGAGCACCAAGCGCTACGGCCACTCCACGTGGAACTTCTCGTTCCTGCAGCACGGGGTCATCAAGGACGACCTGTCGACGTGGCTGAACCCCAAGCCACTGGACCTGTTCCTGACCAGCACCCGCGACGAGTACGAGTCGATCGCCGGTGCAGGCAACCGCTACCGCTACTCCTCGCTGGAGATCGCGCTGACCGGGTTGCCGCGCCACGACCGGCTGCGCAAGCTCGGCCGGGCGGCCGCGCCGGAGCAGCGCAAAACGCTGGTCTTCATGCCCACGTGGCGTTGGCACCTGGTCGGCGAGCGCAGCAAGAGCGGCAACAAACGGTCCCGCATCCAGGGCTTCTGGGAGAGCGAGTTCATGCAGGGCTGGCGTGCGGTCCTGGAGTCCGACCGACTCCGCAAGGCCGCCGAGGCACACGGCGTGAGCATCAAGATGGTGATGCACCCGAACATGGAGGAGTACGCGGCCGACAGTCCGCTGCCCGCCGAGATCAGCGTTTCACGGTTTGCCGACGTGGATATTCAGGAGCTGCTCGCCGGCGCCGTCGCGCTGGTCACCGACTTCTCGTCGCTGGCCTTCGACGCGGCTTACATCGATCGGCCGGTCGTCTACTACCAGTTCGACATGGAGGAGTTCTACGGGAATCACGTTTACACGAAGGGATACTGGAGCTATCCGGAGCACGGCTTCGGGCCGGTCTGCCCGGACGCCGAATCAGCGCTCGATTCGATCATCGCCCTGATCGAGAACGGCGGGACTCCGGCACCGGAACACCTGGCGCGGATCGAGCGGACCTTCGAATACCGCGATGGGCAGTGCTGCGAGCGGACGGTGCAGCGGATCCTGGCGCTCGAGCGACCGCCGACCGCGGCGGAGATGTACGTCGAGGTCTGAGCGCTGCACGGTTGCAGCATCGCGAAGTCCGAAAGCCCAAACAAGCTGTCCAGGCAAATTCGCCCGTCCCCGTCAGCGCTTGGTGCCGACGACTCGGTAGAGCACCGGATCCTCGTCCCGGTACGGCGAAAGTCCGGCGCTCTCCAACTCGTGGACCACGTCGAACCCGTACTGCTGCGACAGCGCAACCCCGAACGCCGGGCCGTCCTGGAAGCGGCGGTAATGCTTCTCGTGCACCTTCCGAAGGCCCATGTCGGCGGTGGTGCGGAACTCCGCCGCGAACATGTCGCCCGGCCGAGCGGCGTCGCGGATCTCGACCATCAAGGTGTTCTGGACCTCGACAGGGATCGAGTGCAGGAAGAACCGCGCGTAGAACATCAGCGCCGAGTCCCCCGCACGTTCCGCGGCCACCCGGAGCACCTCACGCAGCGCGCGCGGGTCCGCGACGTCGCAGGCCACGAAGCCGACCTGTTCGGTGCCCATGTCCGCGGCCTTCTTGGCCGCGTGGCGCACGCCGATGTGCGAACGGTCCAGACCGGTTACAGTGCGCCCGGCCAGCCCGAAGGCGTAGGAGTCGCGGCCGTCGCCGCAACCGATGTCGATCACGTGGCCAGGCATGTCCGGCCGGGCGTTCACCGCGTCGAAGAACGTCGAGCCGTTGGTGTACTCGGTCCGGGCGTAGAAGTTCGCCCAGTAGATCTCCTCGCGGTCCTCCAACGAGAGCAGGCCCTCGGTGGCCCGCACCCGGCGGTCGCGGTCCCAGTGGAACCCCGGCGTGGGGATCTGCCAGTTCGGCCCGTAGATGGTCTCGACCAGCGCCTCGGGGTTCGCCGGCACCAGGACCTTGCCCACCGCGAACGGGACCTCCACGACCCCGCCCCACTTCTCGACACCGAAGTCGGTCACGCCGGCCGCGCCGAACGGGAAACGCAGAATGCCGTCCGCGTCGAAGTAGAGGTGGAAGATGTCGATCCGGACGCGCGCCTCGACGTCGTGGATGTGCACGGCGCTCATCCGCGGGCTGACGTCGTAGCCGGCGTCGATCAGCGCGAACGCCAGTCGCTTCAACTCGGCGGACGCCTCCCCGCCGGTCCGCGCGGAGCAGAGCACCGCGACGTCGAAGTCGTCGTCGTGGCCGATGAAGCCCTGCTCCCGCACCGCGCCGAGCAGGCTGCCGTACATCGCGAACAGTTCCAGCCCGCCGAGGTCGTGCACCGAGGCACGCAACCGGCCGTAGCCGTCCAGCATCCGGCGTTGCCAGGCCGTGTCGAACTTCTTCGACAACTGCAGGATCCCGCGGCGGGAGAAGACGAAACCTTCGTCGATCCTCCGCGTCAGGTCGGCGACCGTGTACTCGCCGTCCCCCTCCGGCCGGCAGCTCATCCCGTGCCCGACGATCGGCAGTGGGGACCCGTCGGCCCGGACGGTCAGGCAGTCCCCGGCCCGGGCGTAGTTCCAGATGTCCTTCAACTGGAGCCGGAACGGCCGCCGCTCCGGGTCGCCGGTGGGTTCGGCGACCGCGAGCGCCCAGGTCGCGGCGACCTGCCGGTCCTGCAGGTGCAGCGTGATCCGCACCGGTCCCGCCGGCTGCGGCACCGCCACCCACCCGGCGACGTCCCAGCGGGTGAACTCCTCGACGACGCCGGGCACCGAGGCCGTGCCCGCGGCCGACGTCGGAGCGCTCCCGGGACGGGCGGCGAGGAAAGCGCGGGCCCGACGTTCCATCCGGCGGGCACCGCGACGCATGACGCGCCTGCCCCGCGCCACCAGAACAGCGGCCTTCGGTCGGCGTTTACCAGCCATGTGCACGGGTTCTCCGCAACGTCAGCCCGGGGTGGCGGTCGAGCGTTGCCGCCACCATAACCTGAGGTGACAGCCGACCCTCCGACATTCGGCGGGGTGTCACGACCCCGCCGCAGCCGCCGCCCGCTCGGCCGCCCGGACGGCCTCGACGTAGCGCCGGGCGCTGGCCCGCAACGCCGACTCGGGGTCCTCGCCCCGCTGCCGGGCCAGCGCCACCAGCGCGAACAGGGCATCGCCGAGGTCGACATCGGCGGGCAGTTCCGCCGGCGCCACCTGCGGGCCGACCCCGCCGCGACCGGCCCGAGCCTGCACCTTCGCGGCCAGGGCCAACGCGGGCTGAGCCAACGGGACGCCGTCCATCGTCGAAGTGCGGCCCTTCTCCGCCGCCTTCAACGCATCCCAGCGGGCCTCGACGTCCGCGGCGTCGGCAACGGTCGCGTCGCCGGAGTCGCCGAACACGTGCGGGTGACGCCGCGTCAGCTTCGTGGTGATCCCGGTGGCGACGTCGTCGATGTCGAACGGGTCGTCCGGGTCCTCGGCGGCCACTCGGGCGTGGAACACGACCTGCAGCAGCAGGTCGCCGAGTTCCTCTCGCAACCCGGCCCGATCAGCGGTCTCGACGGCCTCGACGGTCTCGTAACACTCCTCGATCAGGTACTGCAGCAGCGAGGAGTGGGTCTGCTCGGCATCCCACGGGCAACCCCCCGGCGAGCGCAGCCGGTCCATCACCGCGACCAGGTCCAGCAGCCGCTCCCCGGTCACCGGCGCTCAGTTCGAGGGGCGCAGGGAGGGGCGCAGGAAGTCGAACGCGACCGGGTTGATCTGGCCGGCGGTCGGGTCGAACGAGCCGTAGCGCGGGTTGATCCGGATGCGCATCGCGCGGGCCGCGTCGACCAGGTTGCCGAGCAGCTTCGCTGTCACCTGGTCGTGCGACAGCCCGGGGGTCGAGCTGGTGATCTTCGCGATCATCTTCTGGTCGAGCAGCTGCTGGCGGAACACTTCATCGGCAGCGTTGAGGCTCAGGTTGCTGCGGGCGAACTCCTGGGCGAGCCCGGCGTCGCCGCCGAGCTGCTTGCGCTCGTTGGCCAGCGCGGTGGAGACCTCGCCGGGGCTGACCGCGACGCCGAGGCTCTTGGCAGCCTTGTCGAAGACCAGGTCGACGACCCGGCGTTGGACCTCGTCGCGGGCCGCAGTCGGATTGTCGGCCGGCGCGATCCCGTACTTCTGCTGCAGGGCATGCACCGACTTCAACGTGCCCTGGATGTCCGTGACGGTGATCCGCTTGTCGTCGACCACAGCGGCGGCGCCGAGCTGCGACGGCGAGCACGCGGACAGCGCCGAGGAGCCCAGAGCGGCGACCAGTACGGCCGACCCGACACGTCCAACCCTCACGACCGGCCTCTCCTTCTTCAGCACTGGCCTTCATCCGGCGGCCGGTTCCCCGAGCACCGCGTCGACCAGTTCGCGCGCCCAGTCCAGCAACTCGATCCCGACGACCGGGCTGCCGGCGACACGTGCGGTCGTCGGCCTGGGCACCAGGATCGTACGGGTCGCCACCTTCACGATCGTGCGCGGGTAGAGACGTTGCAGCCGCAGTTGCTGGGACTCCCGCAGCTCCACCGGCGCGAAGCGGATGTTCGGCCCGGCCAGCGTGACCTCCTCCACCCCACGGGTGCGCAGGTGCGCCCGGAACCGGGCCACGACCAGCAGGTTCTCCACCTGCTCGGGCAGCGGACCGTAACGGTCCGTCAGTTCCGCGTGGACCGCGGCGATGTCTGCATCCGGTTCCACACCGGGCGTGGTGCCGATCGCCGCGATGCGTCGGTAGGCCTCCAGCCGCAGCCGCTCGGTGGCCAGCCAGTCGTGCGGGATGTGCGCGTCGATCGGCAGTTCGACGCGAACCTCGGCCGGCGGCGGGGGCGCGTCGGGACCGGCCTTGTACTCGGCCACGGCCTCCCCGACCATCCGCACGTACAGGTCGAACCCGACGCCCTCGATGTGGCCGGACTGCTCGCCGCCGAGCAGGTTGCCGGCGCCGCGGATCTCCAGGTCCTTCATCGCCACGTACATGCCAGCGCCGAGTTCGGTGTGCTGCGCGATGGTGGCCAGCCGCTCGTGGGCGGTCTCGGTAAGCGGTTTCTCACCCGGGTAGAGGAAGTAGGCGTAACCACGTTCGCGCGATCTCCCCACCCGGCCCCGCAACTGGTGCAGCTGGGCGAGCCCGAGCATGTCGGCGCGTTCGACGATCAGCGTGTTGGCATTCGAGATGTCCAGGCCGGTCTCGACGATCGTCGTACAGACCAGCACGTCCGAGCGGCGCTCCCAGAAGTCGACGATGACCTGCTCGAGCACGTGCTCGTTCATCTGCCCGTGGGCGGTCGCGATCCGGGCCTCGGGGACGAGCTCGGCCAACCTGCGGGCAGCCTTGTCGATCGACTCGACCCGGTTGTGGACGTAGAACACCTGGCCGTCACGCAGCAGCTCCCGGCGGATCGCGGCCTGGATCTGCTTGTCGGCGTAGGCGCCCACGAAGGTGAGCACCGGGTGCCGTTCCTCCGGCGGCGTGGCGATCGTGGACATCTCCCGGATTCCGCTGATCGACATCTCCAGCGTCCGCGGGATCGGGGTGGCCGACATCGTGAGCACGTCGACGTGAACCCGCAGCGCCTTCAGCTTCTCCTTGTGCTCGACGCCGAAGCGCTGCTCCTCGTCGACCACGATCAGGCCGAGGTCGCGGAACTTGGTCTGCGGCGACAGGAGCCGATGCGTTCCGATCACCACGTCGACCGAGCCGTCGGACAGCCCGGACAGGACCGCGTCGGTGTCGCTCGGGGAGGTGAACCGCGACAGCGCGCGCACGCTGACCGGGAAGGCGCTGTAGCGCTCGGAGAACGTCGAGAAGTGCTGCTGGGCCAGCAGCGTCGTCGGCACCAGCACGGCGACCTGCTTGCCGTCCTGCACGGCCTTGAACGCCGCCCGCACCGCGATCTCGGTCTTGCCGTAGCCGACGTCACCGCAGATCACCCGGTCCATCGGGTACGGCTTCTCCATGTCGGCCTTCACGTCGTCGATGGCCGACATCTGGTCCGGGGTCTCGACGTAGCCGAAGGCGTCCTCCAGTTCCCGTTGCCACGGGGTGTCCGGCCCGAAGGCGTGGCCGGGCGCGGAAGTGCGCGCCGCGTAGAGCCGGATCAGCTCACCGGCGATCTGTTTGACCGCCTTGCGAGCCCTGCCCTTGGCCTTCTGCCAGTCCGCCCCACCCAGCCGGTGCAGGGCAGGGGCCTCGCCGCCGACGTAGCGGGTGACCTGCTCGAGCTGGTCGGTGGGCACGAACAGCCGGTCGCCCGGCTGGCCACGCTTGGAGGCCGCGTACTCGATGACCACGTACTCGCGGGTGGCGTCGCCGACCTTGCGGCTGGTCATCTCGACGTACTTGCCGACGCCGTGCTGCTCGTGGACGACGTAGTCGCCGGGCCGCAGTGCCAGCGGATCGACGGCGTTCTTGCGTCGGCTGGGCAGGCGTTTCGACAGGTCCTTGGTGGCGCCGACGACCCGGCTGGTCAGGTCGGTCTCGGTGAGCACCGCCAACTTCCCGGCCTCGAAGAGGAAGCCGTTGGACAGCTGGCCGCAGGTGACCGAGACGATCCCCGGCTCGGGGGCGTCGGTGATCTCGTCGACGGCGCGTCCGGGCAGGTCGGCGCCGGAGAGCAGTTCGAGCACCCGGTCGGCGGTGCCGTGCCCGCCGACCACAAGCACGACCGCCCAACCCTGCGCTGTCCAGTCCCGGAAGTCGGCCAACGCCTTGGCGGTGTCGCCGTGGTAGGCAGGCGGGGCCTGCGCAGCCAACGCCTGACCGTCGAGCACGTAGTCCAGGCTGGCCTGCTCGGCGCCGGTCTCCTGCGCCGAGGCCGCGAACGGCGCGATCGTCCACCACGGCAGCCCGAGCTCGCGGACATGCGTGCGGACCTCGCCAAGCCCACGCAGGGCCGCCGAGCCCAGGTCGATCGGCGCCTGACCGCCGACGGCGGCACCGGACCAGGACGCCTCCAGGAACTCCTGGCTGGTCCGGCCCAGGTCAGCCGCACGGGCCCGGACCCGCTCCGGGTCGACGGCCACGATCAAGGTCTGGGCCGGCAGTTGGTCGACCAGCAGCTCCATGCGGTCGACCAGCACCGGCGAGAGGGCCTCCATGCCCTCGACAGCGATTCCCTCGGCGATCTTGCCGAGCATCTCGTCGAGTTCGGGGTGGGCGTTGCGCAGCGCGGCGGCCCGGGCCCGAACGTCCTTGTCCAGCAACAGTTCCCGGCACGGCGGCGCCCAGAGCCCGACGGGTTCCTCCGCCTCCTCCGGCGAGAGGCTGCGCTGGTCGGCGACCCGGAACGGGCGGATCGACTCGACCGTGTCGCCCCAGAACTCCACCCGGAGCGGGTGTTCCTCGGTCGGCGGGAACACGTCGACGATCCCGCCGCGGACAGCGAACTCCCCACGCCGTTCGACCAGGTCGACCCGGCTGTACGCGGCCCCGGCCAGCGCCTCGACCATCACCTCGAGCTCGATCTCGTCGCCGACCCGTGCCCGGACCGGCTCCAACGCCCCCAAGCCGGGAACCATCGGCTGCAGCAAGCTGCGCACCGGGCAGAGCACCACGCTCAACGGACCTGCTGACGGATCGTCAGCAACGGGCCGGTTCAGCCGCCGCAGCACCGCCAGGCGCCGGCCGACCGTGTCCGCTCGGGGCGAGAGCCGCTCGTGCGGCAGCGTCTCCCAGGACGGGAACACCGCCACCCGCTCGGTCGGCAGCAGCGAACCCAGCGCTGCCTGCAGATCCTCGGCCTCGCGGCCGGTCGCGGTGACGACCAGCACTGTGCGCCCGGTCCGCGCCATCGCCGCCACCATCAGCGACCGCAGCCCGACCGGGGCGATCAGATCGCGACCGGCGGCGTCGGGCCGGTCGAGGGCCCCGAGGGCGGAATCGAGCACCGGGTCGGCACGCAGCACGTCGAGCAGACCGACTACGGACATCAGCGGGCCCCCAGGTTGGACAACACGAACGCCCCATCGCGACGAGCGCGTGGGGTCGTCCCCAGCCTACGTTCCCTTTCGGCAGCGCACCGCAGGGCACTTGGCGAACAACACCGAGCAGGTAGTTGACGTGGGAGTGTCGGCCGAGCTACGACGTCGGGGCGCAGTTCAGGTCTGTCGCGGCGGAGTCGCCGGTCAGTTCAGCGACCAGGTTGTCGGCCAGCTGCTCCCACCGGCCGTAGGCCCACGGGAAGGCCGAGGCCTGCACGGTCTGCGCGGCCACGGTCAGCGGCAGCGACTGCCAGTCCGGCACGGCCGCCAGCGAGCTGTAGAACTGCTTCGCCGCGTAGGTCGGGGTGTGCACCTGTGAGTAGGAGCCCCAACCCATCGACGGCCGCTGCTGGAACAACCCCACCGAGTCGCGGTCGCCACCGCTCATGTTGATCAGGTTCGACTCCTGCCAGGCGGTCGCCAACGCGATCACCTCGGCCCGCACCGGCAGGCCCATCTGCTGCCCGACGTCGATGATCGTCTTCGCGTTCTTCAACTGGGACGGGTCGTTGGTGGGCAGCCGCTGGATGTTCGAGTTGAACTTGCACTCCCGGTGCAGCGCGGTCAGCCGGGTCGCTGCCGCCGCGGCGGCCTGCTGCTGGACCGCGGCGACGCGGGTCGCCAGCAACTGCCGGGCCAGCCCCCGCGAGGCGGCGGCAACGGCCGCGAGGTTCTGCGGCGCATCGGTGTTCGCGGCCGAGACTCCCGACGGGGTCGGGTCGGCTGGACCGAGTTCGAGGGCGGAGGACTCCGCCGCCGCCCCGGCCGCGTTGCGGGAGTCGTTCCCCTCGACGTCGGCCAGGGCGATCGCGCCGGCCGCTGCCACGGCGACCGCCGTAGCTCCGGCAATGGCCGGTTTCCGCGAGCGGGTCGCGGCCGAACCGGCCCGATGGCGGCCTCGGCGGCTCGCTGTCGCGGTGCTGTTCTGCGTGCCACTTGCCGTTCCGGGTGTGGGCACCGCACGGTGGCGTCCTCGCGACGGCGCAGCCGACCCTTCTTGCCCCGGCGCGGGGGTGCGGCGGGCGTGTCGTGGCGAGGACATGTGCTCGAAGGTAAGTACTGCGGGAGGGCGCGAAACCCGAGGCGGAGCAGGGGTTCGGACAAGGGTTGTTCAAGGCGCAGGACATGTTCCGACTTGTCGCGCAAGGCCCTCAGCCGGTCAGATCCCGAATGACGGCATCTGCCAGCAGTCGCCCGCGCAGCGTAAGAATTGCCCGGCCGGCGGCGATTGCGTGCGGTTCGAGAAGACCGTCCGCGACCGCCCGGTCCAGCGCGGGACCGGCGTCCTCCAGCGCCGCGACAGGCAGCCCGGCGCGCAACCGCAGCCCCAGCATCACGCGTTCCAAGGCCTGCTGATCCTCCGTCAGATCTTCGCGGTCGGCCTCCGGCGAGGCGCCGGCGGACAGTCGTTCGGCGTACTCGCGGGGGTGCTTGACGTTCCACCAACGCGTCCCGGACCGGTGCGAGTGCGCGCCCGGGCCGATGCCCCACCAGTCGCCGTCGGTCCAGTACAGAAGGTTGTGCCGGCACTCGGCGCCCGGGCCGCGCGCCCAGTTCGACACCTCGTACCACTCGAACCCGGCCGCGCCGAGGATGTCCTCGGCCATCAGGTACCGGTCGGCCATCACGTCGGAGTCCGGGACCGGCAGTTCACCGCGCCGCACCTGGGCGGCCAGTCGGGTGCCCTCCTCGACGATCAGCGAGTACGCGCTGACGTGATCCGGCCCCGCCGCCACGGCCGCGTGCAACGACTGCGCCCAGTCGGTGTCGCTCTCCCCCGGGGTGCCGTAGATCAGGTCGAGGTTGACGTGTTCGAAACCGGCCGCCTGCGCCCAGGCCACGCACTGCGCGGCCCGGCCCGGGGAGTGCGTCCGGTCCAGGACCCGCAGCACGTGTTCGCGGGCACTCTGCATCCCGAACGAGATCCGGTTGAACCCGACGGCGCGCAACTGCTGCAGCGCGGCGGCGTCGACGGATTCCGGGTTCGCCTCGGTGGTGATCTCCACATCGGGCGCCAGGTCGAACTCGGCCCGGATCGCGTCGAGCAGGCCGCCGAGTTCGGCCGGGGCCAACAGGGTCGGAGTGCCCCCGCCGACGAATACGGTCCGCACCGGGGGGCGACCGGCCGGCCCGGTCAGCATCCGGGCGGCCAGCCGGATCTCCGTGGCCGCCTGGGCCGGGTAGGCGGCTCGCGTGGCCCCGCCGCCGAGATCCTCGGCGGTGTAGGTGTTGAAGTCGCAGTACCCGCATCGCGTCGCGCAGAACGGGATGTGCAGGTAGAAGCCGAACTGACGGTCCATCAGGCAGACGCCATCCAGGCCCGGGCCCGCTCGTGCCACTCGAGGGGCAGCTCCGGGGCCTCCAACAGCCGCGGCAGCAACCCCGGGCGCAGCGTGCGTGCGGCGAAAGCCAGCCCGATCGTGATGCCGTGGCCCGGGCGGTGCAGCGGTTCGATCGACTGGCCGGCGCACACCTCACCGGGCACCAGCACCCGCAGGTACGTGCCGACCCGGCCCTGCGCGGTGAACCGGTTCACCCACTGCGGCTCGCCCAGGAAGTCCTGGAACGTCGCGCACGGTACCCGCGGGCAGGACACCTCGAACTCGGCCGTCCCGACCCGCCAGCGCTCCCCGATCACGGCCTCGTTCAGGTCCAGGCCGCTCGTGGTCAGGTTCTCCCCGAACGCCCCGGGCCGGATCGGGTAACCGAGTTCGGTCTCCCACCGCGCCTGGTCCTCACGGGCGAAGGCGTAGACGGCCTGGTGCACACCACCGTGGTTGACGGTGTCGGCGATGCCGTCGCCGGTCAGGCCCAACGGCCCCGCGTGCACCGGACCGGCCACCGCGCGTTTGTCGATCCCGGTCCGGCCCAGCTTGCTGGTCGGCCGGGGTCGGACCGGACCGACATTGACCGACAGGATCCGGGCGATCACCTCGAGCGGGGCACCTCGCCCGGTCAGGCCGAGAGGTCGGCGGGAGCCACGGTCAGCTGCGCCTCGACGTCGCGGCCGTCGGCGACCGTCAGGTCCTGGCCGGTGGCGGAGTAGCCGGCGGCTAGGAGTCGGTAGGAGCCGGACGGGACGTCGGCGAACTCGTAGCGCCCGCCGGAGTCGGCCGCGGTCCGCGCGATCACGTCGCCGGTCGGGTCCTCCAGCCAGACCCGCGCACCTGGGATCACCCCGCCGTCACCACCGCGGACGACACCGGTGACCGCCAGCCCGGAGACCAGCGTGACGTCGACCTGCAGGCCGGCCGAGCCGGGGCCGTCACCGGCCAGGTGCACTGCGCACGCGTACGGCCGGTGCCCGGGATGCCGGACGACCAGCACCACGTCGGTCTCGTCGACGGCGACGAAGGCGAACGATCCGTCGGCCCCGCTGCGGCCGTGCCCCAGCTGGCGACCCGCCGTGTCGAGCACGGTCCAGACCGCACCGGCCACCGGGGCGCCGGAGGCGTCCCGGACCACGGCCAGAGCATCGCCGGACAGCGCGCCGGCCGCCGGGCCGGGCACGGAGCCGACCTCGGCGGGACCCGGCGCTTCGGCGGACGCCGCTGTGGGGCGAGGGCCGACCGGCCGGCCGATGATCGGGCGGGCACCGGGGGCCCCGGACGCGGCCCAACCGGGAGCGGCGGTGTCGGGGACGACACCGTCGACCGAACGACGCGGCGGAGTGGGCACGTCAGTCAGCTTGGCAGAGTCGCCCCCCACCATCGGAACAGGCACGGCGTGATTCGCGCCGAGCGGTTGCGTACGCGGGTGCGCGGCCAGGTGCTCGATCTGCTCGACACCGATCGCGGTGCTCGACCCGGGGCTCTCCAAGGCCATCATCCCGGCGCCCTCGCCGACCATGCTCAGGTCGAGCTTCTTGATGTTGACCATCCAGCCGGTGACCAGCGCGGCGCCGACCAGGAGGATCCCGCCGCCGAGCGCGGCCGCGTTCAAACCCACGACCTGGGCCTGCAGCACATTCAGCGGGTTGAACTCGTGGGTGGACAGGAAGTTCTTCGTGCGGTTGGCCGCGATCGTCGAGAGCAGCGCGACGCCCAGCGACGTGCCGACCTGTTGGCTGGTGTTGATCACCGCGCTGGCGACGCTCGCGTCGCGCGGCGCGACCCCGATCGTCGCGGCGTTGAACGCGGGCACGAACACGCAACCGAGGCTCACGCCCAGCAGCATCAGCGCGGGCATCAGGTTGCGGGTGTACGTGGAGTGCATCGTCAGGCCCGTGAGCAAGAACGAACCGATGCCCGCGCCGAGCAGGCCACCGGCGAAGAAGTACCGGGGCGGCACCTTGTGCCCGACCGCGCTGACGATGCCCGAGGACACCATGATCCCGGCAGTCACCGCGAGGAAGCCCAGCCCGGTCTTCACCGGCGAGTACCCGAGCACGCCCTGCATGAAGAACGTCAGGAAGAAGAACGACCCGAACATCGCCACCGCGGACAGCAGCACCGCGAGGTTGGCGCCCCCGCGGGTCCGGTCGGCCAACACGCGCAACGGCAGAACCGGATTGGCCACGATGCGCTGGCTGACCACGAAGGCGAGCGACAGCGCCACGCCGATTCCCAGGAAGGCCAACGTGGCGGGCTTGGCCCAACCGTGCCGTTCGGCCTCGGAGAACCCGTACACCAAGGAGAGCACCCCGACGCTGGACAGCACGGTGCCGATCACGTCCAGCCGGCCCGGGTGTTCGCCGCGATGCTCGTCGAGCAGGGCGTAGGCACCGGCCACGGTGAGGAAGGCGATCGGGGTGTTGATGTACATCGTCCAGCGCCAGTTGACGTACTCGGTCAGCAAGCCGCCCAGGACCAGCCCGATCGCCGAGCCACCGCCGGCGACCGCGCCGAAGATCGCGAACGCCTTGGCCCGTTCCCTGGCCTCACTGAACAGATTCGCGACCAACGCCAGCGCCACGGGGGCCAGCAGCGCCCCGAACACGCCCTGCAAGGCTCGGGCGAAGAGCATCATCGAGAAGGTCTGCGCCGCACCGCCGAGCGCCGAGGCCAGGCCGAACCCGACCAGCCCGATCACGAACGCCCGGCGCAGGCCCAGGTAGTCGGCGATCCGTCCGCCGATCAGCAGCAGACCGCCGAAGGACAACGTGTAGACCGTGATGACCCACTGGCGGTCGTCCGGCGCGATACTCAGCGCGTTCGACATCGCGGGCAGGGCGACGGTGATGATCGTCCCGTCGACCACGATCATCAGTTGCGCGAACGCGATCACGAACAGGCCGAGCCAGCGGCGCCTGTGGTTGTCCTGGGTGGGCTTGGGCGGTGCGTGGTGCTGGTGCACGGAGCTCCCGTTCCGGGCCGATGCGTTGTCGGTCGTGGTCATCAAGGGCGACCCGAGGAGAGCAAGGGCAGCATCACGTGGTCGACCAGGCGGACCAGCAGGTCGTCGTCGACCGGTTCGCCGGTGACCAGCACCCGCATCAGCAGCGTCGCCGGCGCCAACTGCCGGATCAGTTCGGAGTTCTGGGCGGTGACCTGGATGTCCAGGGCGTAGCGGTCGATCAGTTCGTCGACGCTGGCTCGACAACGCGCAATGTCCGCCCGCAGCAGCGCGGCGAGCTCCGGGTCGGTCTGCATCGCGTTGACCATCCCGGCCATCAGCCGGCCCTGCCGGGAGAAACGGTCGCGGGCGTTGGTGATCAGACTGAGCAGGTCGGCGCGCAGGTCGCCGGTGTATTCCGGGGCGATGCTCGCGGTGTCGGTGACGTGTCGCACCGCAGCCCCGACCAGCGCCGGTTTCCCGGGCCACCGCCGGTAGATCGTCGCCTTGCTGGCCCGCGCGCGGGCTGCGACGGCGTCGATGGTCAGCCGTTCGTAGCCGATCTCCGTGAGCAACTCGGCACAGACGTCCAGGATTTCCTGCTCACGCAGAGTGAACTCCTCGGCGTCCAGGAGTGCAGTCGCGGAACCCGGCATTTCGGACACGTGGCCACCCTACGTGCATCTGAGTACGGAACCGTACTGTCATTTTTACCGGATTTCGTCAAGGACAACCGGCCCGGGGGCCGCGCGGCGCGCCTGCGCGCCCCCGGGCGGCTCGCCGGCCAAACTTGCTTGCAACTCCGGCGGCCCGGGCGACGGGCGCCCAACGCCGGCTCCCGAAGGCGAGGGTCCACGTGTTCGGATCGCGCACCACGGTCATTCTGTCCACCGGCGCGTTGTTGCTGGGCGGTTCGGTGGGAGCCGCGGCCGCGGTTTCCGCGGCGAGCCCCGCACCGGCCGCCGCCGACGACGACATCCACGGCTGCGTCGGCCCCGACGGTGCGCTGTATCTGGCCGACCACGACGGCTGCCGCCGCCACGAGCGCCCGATCAGCTGGCCGCGGCGCAGCGCGCCGTCGATCACCGAGCAGGCGGTGCTCCCCAGCACCGGCACCAGTACTTTCATACCGGTCACGACGTCGACAGCAGCCAGTGTCACCGGCTTGTCGGTGACCCTGCCGGTTCCAGGCAAGTACGCGATCAGCGCCAACGTGCGCGGGGCGATCATCTACGGGACCGCCACCGCGCCTCAAGCGTGCTACATCGTGGCCCAGCTCGTCGGCGGCGCCACCGCAATTCCCGGTTCGCGACGGCTGGTCGTCATCGACGACAACGCCATCGCCCCCGCGTACACCTCCAACGTGCAGGCGACCGCGCCCATTCAGTTGTTCTACACCGCAACCGCTCCGAACACGGTCGTCACCGTCCAGGCGTTCCAGGGCAGCGACGGCACTCCGGGCGGCGCCCTCTGCACGGGCGCGCCCACGGTCGAGGTCGGCGGCGACCAGAACGGGGCCAGCAGCCTGACCGCCACGTTGGTGCCCGACGGCCACTGACCCGCAGCGGGTTACTTGCTCTTCTTCCCCTCCGGGGACTCGTCCGTGGACAGCGCGGCGATGAAGGCTTCCTGCGGGACCTCGACGCGACCCACCATCTTCATCCGCTTCTTGCCCTCCTTCTGCTTCTCCAGCAGCTTCCGCTTGCGGGTGATGTCACCGCCGTAGCACTTGGCCAGCACGTCCTTGCGGATCGCGCTGATGTTCTCCCGGGCGATGATCCGCGCGCCGATCGAGGCCTGGATCGGTACCTCGAACTGCTGACGGGGAATCAGTTGGCGCAGTTTCTTCGTCATCCGGGTCGCGTACTCCGGAGCCTTGTCCTTGTGCACGATCGCGGAGAAGGCATCGACCGGCTCGCCCTGCAGCAGGATGTCGACCTTGACCAGGTCGGCCGCCTGCTCACCGTTGACCTCGTAGTCCAGCGAGGCGTAGCCACGGGTGCGGGACTTCAACGCGTCGAAGAAGTCGAACACGATCTCGGCGAGCGGGAGGCTGTAGCGCAGCTCCACCCGGTCCGCGGACAGGTAGTCCATGCCCAACAACGAGCCGCGGCGGTTCTGACAGAGTTCCATGATCGTGCCGACGAACTCACTCGGGGCGAGAACGGTGGCGCGCACCACCGGCTCGTACACCGCAGCGATCTTGCCGTCCGGGTACTCGCTCGGGTTGGTGACGATGAACTCCTTGCCGTCCTCCTTCGCCACCCGATAGACGACGTTCGGGGCGGTGGAGATCAGGTCCAGCCCCGCCTCCCGCTCGAGGCGCTCCCGCACGATCTCCAGGTGCAGCAACCCCAGGAAGCCGCAGCGGAACCCGAAGCCCAGCGCCGCTGAACTCTCCGGCTCGTAGACCAGCGAGGCGTCGTTGAGCTGCAGCTTGTCCAACGCTTCGCGCAGGTCCGGGAAGTCCGAACCGTCGATCGGGTACAGACCGGAGAACACCATCGGCTTGGGCTCGCGATACCCGGCCAGCGCCTTGGTGGTGGGCTTGATCGCGTCGGTGATGGTGTCGCCGACCTTGGACTGACGCACGTCCTTCACGCCGGTGATCAGGTAGCCGACCTCGCCGACGCCCAGGCCGTCGGTCGAAGTGGGCTCCGGCGAGCTGACCCCGATTTCGAGCAGCTCGTGGGTCGCCCGGGTGGACAGCATCAGGATCTTCTCGCGCTTGCTCAGGTGCCCGTCGATGACGCGGACGTAGGTGACCACGCCGCGGTAGGTGTCGTAGACCGAGTCGAAGATCATCGCCCGGGCCGGGGCGTCCGGCTCACCGACCGGGGGCGGGATGTCCGCGACGATCTTGTGCAGCAGCTCGCCGACACCCTCGCCGGTCTTCGCGCTGACCCGCAGCACGTCGTCGGCGTCGCAACCGATGATGTGCGCGAGCTCGGCGGCGAACTTCTCCGGTTGGGCGGCGGGCAGGTCGATCTTGTTCAGCACCGGGATAACGGTCAGGTCGTTCTCCATCGCCAGGTACAGGTTGGCCAGCGTCTGGGCCTCGATGCCCTGGGCGGCGTCGACCAGCAGCACCGCGCCCTCGCAGGCGGCCAGCGACCGGGACACCTCGTAGGTGAAGTCGACGTGGCCCGGGGTGTCGATCAGGTTCAGCACGTGCATCCGGCCGTCGTGCCCGGCCCAGGGCAGGCGCACCGCCTGGCTCTTGATGGTGATGCCGCGCTCCCGCTCGATGTCCATCCGGTCCAGGTACTGGGCGCGCATGTTGCGGGCATCGACCACGCCGGTGAGCTGCAGCATGCGGTCGGCCAACGTCGACTTGCCGTGGTCGATGTGGGCGATGATGCAGAAGTTACGGATCAGCGCCGGGTCGGTGCGGTTGGGCTTCGGCGAGGAGGGCGGCACGAGCGGGATTCCGTCCAGTTCTGGGCAGGGGTGGGCCGCGAGGGCGGCGCCGCAGGATTGTCCCACGCGGCGGCGGCGCTAACGTTCCGACCGTGACGACCGCGAGCCCGCCCGGACGCGCCGGCGGCAAACCGCTGTCCGAACTGGTCGAACCCGGCTGGGCAAAAGCGCTGGAACCGGTGACCGCGACGATCGCCGAGTTGGGCGGGTTCCTGCGGGCCGAATTGGCCGCCGGACGTGGCTACCTGCCCGCCGGCACGAACGTGCTGCGGGCGTTCACGCACCCGTTCGAGGCGGTGCGGGTGTTGATCGTCGGGCAGGACCCGTACCCCACGCCCGGGCACGCGGTCGGGCTGTCGTTCTCGGTCGCGCCGGCTACCCGGCCGCTGCCGCGTTCGCTGCAGAACATCTACCAGGAATATTGCGCTGATCTCGGCCTGCCCGTGCCGTCGTCGGGGGACCTGAGTCCGTGGGCCGCCCAAGGCGTGCTGCTGTTGAACCGGGTGCTGACCGTCGCGCCCGGCAATCCCGGCTCGCACCGCGGCAAGGGTTGGGAGGCGGTGACCGAGCAGGCGATCCGCGCGCTGGTCGAGCGCGACGGCCAACCGCTGGTCGCGATCCTGTGGGGACGCGACGCGGCGAGCCTGTCCCCGATGCTGGGCGAGGAGATCCCGCAGCTCACCTCGGCCCACCCCAGCCCGATGTCGGCCGATCGCGGCTTCTTCGGCTCCCGGCCCTTCAGCCGCGCCAACGAACTGCTGGCCGAACTCGGCGGCGACCCGATCGACTGGCGTCTGCCCTGACGAGGCGGAACAGGTGCACTCGGTCAACGTCCAGTTCCGGTGAGCCGTTCGGACACGGTCCACAACGCCTCGGCGGCCACGCCGTCACGGGCGCGACCGGATCGCCCGACCAGCTTGGGCGCGCCCCACATCTCCCCCGGCCCGTCCGGGCCGACATAGCTGTCGGTGGGCAGATCGGCGGTCGCCGCGAACAGCGTGGGCCGCGCGCCGGCGACGGCGTTCTGGGCGAATCGGTCGAGGACGGCGAGGCCGGTGTTCATGACCCGGTTGCCGGTGTGCGTGCCCAGCTTGGTCGCGGAGTAGCCGGGGTGGCAGGCCATCGCCGCCACCGGTGAACCGGCCGCCGTCAGTCGGCGGGCCAGTTCGGCGGTGAACAACAGGTTCGCCAGCTTGGACTGGGCGTAGGCGGGCCAACGTTGGTAGCGGCGCTGCTGGAAGGACAGGTCGGTCGGGTCGAGGCGGCCGAACTGGTGGGCCAGCGAGGCGACGGTGACCACCCGCCCGGTGATCCGCGGCAGCAGCAGGTTGGTCAACGCGAAGTGGCCGAGGTGGTTGGTGCCGATGTGGGTCTCGAACCCGTCGACGGTGCGGCCCTGGGGCACGACCATCACGCCCGCGTTGTTCACCAGGATGTCGACGTTGCCGTCCAGTCCGGCGGCGAATCGGCGGACCGAGGACAGGTCGGCGAGGTCGAGTTCGCGGACCTCGGTGCTACCGCTCATCCGCGCCGCGGCGGCCGCCCCGCGAGCGGTGTCGCGGACCGCGAGCACCACGTGCGCGCCGGCTCCGGCGAAGGCCGCCGCGGCCGCCGCACCGATGCCGCTGTTCGCCCCGGTGACGACGATCCGACGCCCCGTCAGATCCGGCAGGCCCGCGCTGCTCCAACCCATGCCCCGACCTTAACCCCGCGACTTGTCGCGGCGCTCAGGCCAGCCGGGTGACCTCGACCTCGACGCCGAGCGAGGTGCTGATCGGGCCGGGGTAGACGCCCTTGTGCGGCGGCACGTCCCAGTAGTCGCGGCCGCGGGCGACCACTACGTGCTCGGGCCCGACCGGCTTGCCGTTGGTCGGGTCATACGCCGTCCAGTCGCCGTCCCACCACTGCACCCAGGCGTGGCTCTCCCCGGTGACCGCGACCCCGAGGCCGGCGTCCGGGTCCGGGTGCAGGTAGCCGGAGACGTAACGCGCCGGGATGCCGAGTGAGCGCAGCAGGCCGACAGTGAGGTGCGCCAGGTCCTGGCACACGCCCCTGCGCTCGGACCAGGCCTCCATCGCCTTGGTGTGCACGCCGGTGGAGCCGGGGACGTAGGCGACCTCGGAGCGCAGCCAGTCCGCGACCTCGCGGGCCGCGGCCTGCGGCGGTCGGTCGCCGGCGATCTCGCGGGCCACCGCGAACACCCCGGCTTCGACGGCTGTGTGCGGGGTGGGCGTGAGGTACTCGACGTGGGTGTCGCGCACCCGGCTGTCGCGCAACACCGCCCAACTCACCGGCTCCGCGTGCTTCGGCCCCGGGTGGGTCTCGACCAGGCTGGTCGCCTCGATGACCATCTCGCTGTGCGGGACGTGGACGTCGAACGCCGTGACAGCCGAGCCCCAGTAGTCGCGGTAGCGGGCCGCGGTGGCGCGCGGGCTGATCTTGATCCGGGACTCCAGCGAGGTCTGCGAGGCGTCGGTGAGCGGGGTCATCCGGGCCTCGTTGTAGGAGGACAACACGTCGGCCGCGTAATTGAACCCGGTGCGGTGACGCACCTTCAGTCGCCAGGGCATCAGTCCAGCACCTCGATCAGTTCGCCGGCCAGTTCCGCCGTCCAGGTAACCGGCGCGACGTGCGGGAAGTACTTGCGGGCCACCGCGTCGCTGACCGCCGAACAGGTCGCCTGCAACTGCTCCAGGTGTTCGGAGAAGTTCTCCAGCAGGTCGCCGCGGCTGCGGAACTCCAGGTCCGTCCGGGCCCGGCCGAGCAGGAGTCGGGCCGTGTCGTCGAAGCCACTGCGCCCGGCGGCCGGGTCCAACGTGCGCAGGCACTCCTCGGCCTGAGACAGCGCGTAGAACACCGAGCGCGGCGAGAGCCGGTCGACTATCAGGAACTCCGCGGCCAGGTTCTCCCGCACCGGGCCGCGGTAGGTGCGCAGGTAGCTCTCGTAGGAACCGCAGGAGCGCAGCAGGGTTCCCCACGTCGGGGCGCGCCCGCCGGGCAGGGTCCGCAGCATCAGCAACCGCGCGGTCATGTCGGCACGCTCCAGCGAGCGGCCCAGGGTGAGGAAGATCCAGCCCTCGTCGCGGCTCATCGTCGAGTCGACCAGGCCGGCCATGACCCCGGTGCGCTCGCGGATCCAGGCGAAGAACAGGTGCGGGCCGAGCTTCTCGGCTCGACGGCGCCGTTCGCCCAGACCGGTCCAGGTCGCGTTCAGGGCCTCGAAGATCTCGGCCGAGATGGTCTCGCGAGTACCGCGGGCGTTCTCCCGGGCGGCCACGATGCTCCCGGCGATCGCGCTGGGGCTGTCCAGGTCGTAAGCCAGTTCGGCGAGCACCTGGGCGGCGCCCTCGACGGTCCGTTCCCCCGGCTCGATCACGCCCATGACCTCCATGAGCGACGAGCACACGGTCTGCTCGTCGACCCAAGGGTCCTCGATCAGCATCTGCATGTGGACGTCCAGGATGCGCGCGGTCGAGTCGGCACGCTCCAGGTAGCGGCCGATCCAGAACACGGACTCCGCGATTCGGCTCAGCACGAGCGCCCCTGACGCGTCGTCAGTTGTTGTTGCTGCTGGGCCATCTGCTGGCGCAGGATCTCGTAGGGCCGGCCGCGTGACGGGCCGGGGTCGGAGGTCCGACCGCGCGGCGCGCCCGTGGGCGAGTTCGGCGGGGGTGCGCCGTTGCTGTCGCTGCCCGCCAGCACCCAGGTGTCCTTCGAACCGCCGCCCTGGCTGGAGTTCACGACCAGCTGGCCCTCCGGCAGCGCGACCCGGGTCAGTCCGCCGGGGAGCACATAGACGTCGGTGCCGTCGTTGACCGCGAACGGGCGCAGGTCGACATGGCGCGGGCGCAGGTTGTCGCCGACCAGCGTGGGCACCGTCGAGAGCGAGACCACCTGCTGCGCGATCCACCCGCGCGGGTCGGAGCGCACCTTCAGCCGCAGCACCTCGAGGGTCGCGGAGTCGGCGACCGGGCCGATCACGATGCCCTTGCCGCCGGAGGCGTCGACCGGCTTGAGCACCAGCTCGGCCAGGTGGTCGAGCGCCCACTCGAGTGTCTCGGGCTCGTCGAGCCGATAGGTCTCGACGTTGGCGAGGATCGGCTGCTCGTTCAGGTAGTAGCGCACCAGGTCCGGTACGTAGCTGTAGACCAGTTTGTCGTCGGCGATGCCGTTGCCGACCGCGTTGCAGATCGTCACGCCGCCGTCGCGGGCGGCGTTGAGCAGGCCCGGGCAGCCGATGCTCGAGTCGGCCCGGAAGTGCAGCGGGTCCAGGAAGTCGTCGTCGATGCGGCGGTAGATGACGTCGACGCGGCGCTCGCCGGTGGTGGTGCGCATGTAGACGCGGTTGCGCCGGCAGACCAGGTCGCGGCCCTCGACGAGTTCGACGCCCATCAGCCGGGCGAGCAGGGCGTGCTCGAAGTAGGCCGAGTTGTAGACGCCCGGGGTCAGCACGACGACCTCGGCGTCCGCGGTCCCCTCCGGAGCGGCGGCGCGGGCCGCGGCGAGCAGGCGCTGCGGGTAGTCCGAGACCGGCATGATCCGGTGCGAGCTGAACGCCTCCGGCAGCCCGTGGGTCATCGCCCGGCGGTTCTCGATCACGTAGGACACCCCGGACGGCGTCCGGATGTTGTCCTCCAGGACCCGGAACTCGCCGGCCTCGTCGCGGATCACGTCGATCCCGGAGACCAGCACCCGGACCCCGTTGGCCGGGATGATGTCGGCGGCCTCCCGGTGGAAGTGCGCCGAGGTGACGATCAGCCGCCGCGGGATCACCCCGTCGGCGAAGACCTCGCCGCGGTCGTAGACGTCGGCCAGGAACGCCTCGAGCGCCCGGACCCGCTGCGAGACGCCGCGGGAGAGCACGTCCCACTCCGCCGCGGTGATGACCCGGGGGACGATGTCGAGCGGGAACGGTCGTTCCTCACCGCCGAGCGCGAAGGTGACGCCGCGGTCCAGGAAGCCCTGGGCCAGCGAGTCGGCGCGAGCCCGCAGTTCCTCCGGCGCGAGGGCCCGCACGGCCTGATGGACGCCGACCATCGCGGCCCGGGGTTCGCCGCGTCCGGCGAACATCTCGTCCCAGGCCGCTCCGAAGGGGTAGTCCTCCAGCAGATCTGCCACGTCCCGACCGTATTCCGTTGGTGTTTCGGGGAGTTTTCCCCCCCAGGCCCCCGGAGTAACTCCCGAGTTTGGCCGGTCGGGACCGGCGCTGATACCCTCAGCGGTCGCGTCCGAGCGGCGTGACCTGTCAGCGACTCCGAACCGAGGCGAGCACCTTCAGTGGCGAACATCAAGTCTCAGATCAAGCGCAACCGCACCAATGAGAAGGCCCGGCAGCGCAACAAGGCCGTGCGTTCATCGTTGAAGACCGCGGTGCGCAAGTTCCGCGAGGCTGTGGCCGCCGGGGACGACGGAGCCGGCGCCCTCATGCGCGACGCGTCGCGGGCCTTGGACAAGGCCGCCAGCAAGGGTGTCATCCACGCCAACGCGGCGGCCAACAAGAAGTCCGCGATGGCCCACGCGCTCAACAAGCAGTAGCTGGTTCCCCGACGGACTCAGTGCCGTCGGGCCGCCCCGACGGCGACCAGCATCCGCTCCAACGCGTAGCCCGGCGACGCCGCGGCGCCCTTCACATCCGCGTCGGCCGCCGCGACGGCCTGCAGCGCCCGCGCAACTCCGAGCGAGTCCCAGCCTCGCAGCTGTGACCGGATCCGGTCGATCTTCCAGGGCGGCATCCCCAGGTCGCGGGCCAGATCGGCGGGTTTCGCCGTCCGCGGCGCACCGCCCAGCTTGGCGATGTTGCGCAGCCCCATGGCCATCGCGGCCACGATCAGCACCGGCTCGACGCCGCAGCTGATTGCCCAGCGCAGTTGCACCAGGGCCTCGGCCGTCCGACCCTCCACGGCCAGGTCGGCGACGGCGAAGCTGGTCACGTCGGCCCGCCCGGCGTAGTAGCGGCGAACGGTGTCGACCTCGACCGTGCCGGTGGTGTCAGCCACCAACTGGGCGCAGGCCCCGGCCAGCTCCCGCAGCCCGCCGCCGACGGAGTCGAGCAGGGCCTTCGCCGCGTCCGGCGAGATGCGCCGCGACGCCGTCCGGAACTCACCGCTGACGAACCCGAGCCTGTCGCCGGTCCTCTTGACCTCCGCACAGTCGACCACGACCGCGCCGGCCTTCTTGGCTGTGTCGATCAGGCCTTTGCCCTTCGCCCCGCCGGCGTGAGCCAGCAGCACCGAGGTGTCCTCCGGCGGATCGGCCAGCAGCGTCTCCACCTCGGCCAGCACCGGCCCGGACAGGTCCTGCGCGTCGCGGAAGACCAGCAACCGGCGCTGCGCGAACAGCGACGGCGCCGTCAGCTCGGACAGCCCCCCGGACTCGACCGAACCGGCGGCCACCGCGATCACGTCGGCCTCCGGATCGACCGCCCGGATCATCCGGCTCGCGGCCGCGACGGCCCGCTCGACCAGGAGCTCCTCCGGACCCAGCACCAGGGTCAGCGGGGGCACGGCGGTGGGCGAGGCAGACATCGGGGGCAGCCTGCCACGCGGGCCCGACATCTTCGACGGCGGACCATGCGCGCCACCGACTCGGCCACCGGCTCGGGCACCGGGTCGGCCACCGGGTCGGCCGGCGCCGTCGTCGGCGTCCCGCCCGCGGGGCGGCTGACGATCAAGATTGATAAGCGTGCGACGCTGGGTCCGGCGTGTCGCGTCACTCTCGTTGCAACCTTGATCGTCAGCCGACGGATTGCCGTCATCCGCGATCTAGGCCGATCTCGTTCACCTCGTCACTGTGCTGCGGGGGCCCACCAACGATCGACCTCGCTGGTGTCGGTGCCCCCGGGGTAGATCTGACTGGTCCCCAGAAGCCCCGGCGACAGGCGGATCGGCCGGACCCCCGGGACGATCGGGCGCTCGGGATCGCGCGACCAGACTCAACCGCCCCGCAACCACAGTGGCGGCCAGGTCCCCGTCCGAGTCGGTCCGGCCGCTGGCCATTCCAGCGCCCCGCAGCAGTGCCATGGTCGCGGGCGCGGGATGGCCATACACGTTGCCGACCCCGACTGATGTCAGGGCGACCTTTGCGCCCAAGGACCGCAGGAACTCCGGATATTGGTTTCTGCTGCCGTGATGCGGGGTCTTGAGCACGTCGACCCGCAGGTCCGGCTCGGCCTGGTGCAGCGCCTGCTGCGCCGGGGCCTCGATGTCGCCGGACAGCAACAACCGCAGGCCGGACGCCGTGGTCACCAGCAGGACGACGGAGGCGTTGTTCGGCGCCGAGCCCTGGTGCAACAAATCCCCGCGCGGCCACAGCACGCGCCAGCTCAGCCCGCCGACCGACCGCACCTCGCCGACCTTCGGCGAGGTGATCGGCACTCGCGCCGCAGCGGCCCAGCGCTGCACACGGGCCACCTCGGCGGGCGGGTCGGCCAACGGGCTGACGCCGATCTCGGCGACCGAGCGGCCGTGCAGTACCGCCGGGAGGCCCTCGACATGGTCGGCGTGGAAATGCGTCAACAGGAGATACGGAACGACGTGGATCCCCAACGTCCGCAGGCACCGGTCGACCAGCCGGGGGTCCGGACCGGTATCGACGACGACCGCCGCCCCGGGCCCGGCGTTCAACGCGAGCGCATCACCCTGTCCGACGTCGCAAGCAACGAGCTGCCAGCCCGGCGGGGGCCAGCGGACCGAATCGAACACGCCGGGCACCGGGATCAACCGGGGTCGAACCACCAGCATCGCTGCCAGCAACCACGCCAGCGCCACCAGAACCCGACGTCGTACCGAGGGTTGAACCGGTCGCGCCGCCCGCAGCCTGGCCAGGAGGACAGCGACGCCGAGCAGCGCGAGCGCCAGGAGCGCGCCCGGAGCGCCGTGCGGCCACGGCAAGGTCGCACCCGGCAGCGCACCGGCGTGCCGGGCGACCCCGATGATCCACGCCGCGGCCAGCCCGGCGCCGTACCCGACCCACCCGGCCACCGTCGGGCTCAGCGGCTGGAGCGCGCCGGCCGTGAAGCCCAGGAACAGCGCCGGCGGCACCGCAGGCGCGGCCAACAGGTTCGCCGGGACGGCCACCAGGCTCACACCGCCGGTCATCAGCACCAGCACCGGCAGGCAGGCGGTCTGCGCGGCCGCCGCCACCGCCAGCGGCCCGACGACCCGGGCCGGCACCCGGCCCTCCAGTCGCTCGCGGAACCACGGGGTCAGGCACAGTAGTCCGGCCGTCCCGGCGACCGAAAGTGCGAACCCGTAGGACCGCGCCAGCCAAGGATCGGTGAGCACCAGCAGGACGGTGGCCGCGGACAATCCGGTGGCCGCGCCGCCCCGGCGCCCCAGCAACGGCGCCAGCAACGCCACCGCGGCCATCGCCCCGGCCCTCAGCAGGCTCGGCTTCGGCCCGACCACCTCGGCCAACCCGCACAGGCAGGCCAGCCCGAGCGCCGGCAGCACCCGGCCCCGCGCCCCGACCCACCGGGCCAACGCGAGCACGCCGCCGAGCAGGATCGCCAGCTTCGCCCCGTCGATCGCCAACAACCTGCTCAGCCCGGCGGCGCGGAACCGCTCGGCCAGCTCGGGGTCCAGCCCGCTGGTGTCGCCGAACTCCAACCCGGGCAGCAGCCCCCGGCGGTCGGGCGGCAGTCCGGCCAACGCCGCCCGCAGGTCGGCCCGGACGGCGGACGCGGCCCGGCTGCGCCATGGGGCATCGTCGACCGGCCGGGGTGCCCGGGCCAGCAGCAGGGCCGTCGTGGCGGGCCGCCAGTTCGCGGGCGCCAGCCGCCCGCCGGTGCGCACCTGTTGGCCGGGCAGCACCTTCAGCCAGGACCGGTCGGCGCTCTCGACCGCGATCGGGTTGTGCGTCGCGGTCACCCGGCCACGGGCGGAGACCCGGGTCGCGTCGGCGGTCAGCGTCACCACCGTCGTGGCGCGCCCCGAGCCACGGGGCTTCTGGAGCCGAGCCACCGGGTACGACCGCACCGTCAGGTCGGTCTCGACCACCGCCCGCGCAGCCGCCAGCGATTCCAGCGGACCGGCATGGATCGCGGCCAGGCGGGCGTCGGCCGCCAGCCCGGACGCACCGGCCGCGACCAGCACCGCCGCAACGACCGCGGCTCGTGATCCGGCACCGGGCAGGCGCGCATCCGATGGCGGGGAACGCCACCACTTGCCGACCAGCAGCCCGAACCCGCCGATCAGCGCCGCCCAGCACGTCGTGGCAGGCAGCCCGTTCCGCAGTTGCAGCGCCGCCCAGGCGGCCACCCACACCGCTGCGGCCACCGGGAGCAGGCGACGGTCGGCCGTCACCGGTCAGACCCGGACGTGATTGCGGATCGCGGCGAACTTGGCCGGACCGATGCCCGGAACCTCGCGCAGCTCATCCACCGAGCTGAACCGGCCGTGGGTGTGCCGGAAATCGAGCACTCGTTGCGCCATCACCGGCCCGATCCCAGGCAGTCCCTCCAGGTCCGACTCCACCGCCGTGTTCAGGTTGACGACCGTCGGTTTGCCCGCCTCGGACCGGGCCCCGCTCCCGGCAGCGGAACCGGGCAGTCCGACGAGGATCTGCTCGCCGTCGGTCACCGGTTCGGCGAGGTTGACCGTCGCTGCCGGGGCACTCGGCAGCGCGCCACCGGCGGCCAGCAGCACGTCCCGGACCCGCGACCCCGCGGGCACCGTGACGATCCCCGGCCGGCGGACGGCGCCTTCGACGTCGACGACCAGATCCGCGCGCGGCGGCGGAGCGGGAGCGGCGGCCGGCACCCGACGTTCCACCACCGGTGACGTGGCGGCCGCGAGCGCCGGGCCGACGTCGACCTCGTGCGGCCGCGACCGCCACAGCACCCAGCCGCCGAGCAGCAGGCTGACGGCCGCCACGATGCAGATCACCGCGGCGGCGCGCAGGTCCAGGTCGCGCCAGGACCGGCGGGGCGAGTGGGTCAGCGGGTCGGTGATCACGCAGGCAACTTAGGTCGGCGGCGCCTGGCCGACCGGCTCATTTCGCTGCCCTGTGGACAAATCCGGGCTGTGGACAAATCCGGCCTGTGGACGACCGGACTAACTCGCTCGACGTCGCCGCACAGTCACGGCCAGCGTCCCCGGACCGACGTGCGCACCGATGGCCGCGCCGACCTCCCCGAGCACCACCGGCCCGGCCGCTGGATCCAACTCCCCCAGTCGCGCCGCCAACTCCGCGGCCCGCTCGGTGGCGCCGACGTGCTGCACGCCGTACTCCGCGTCGCCACCGCCTGCCGCGACCGCGAGTTCGGCCAGCCGGGCCAACCCACGCGCGGCGGTCCGCACCTTCTCCGCGGCCACGATCTTTCCGGCATCCAACCGCAGGATCGGCTTGACCGACAGCGCCGACCCGAGCAGCGCCGCCGCGGAACCGATCCGCCCGCCGCGGCGCAGGAACTCCAGGGTGTCCACGTAGAACAGGACCTCGGTGCGCCGCAGGCTGTCCTCGACAGCCGCGACGACGTCCACCGCCGCGGCCCCCGACCCGGCCGCGTCCACGGCCGCGCGCACCGCGAATCCCAGGCCGAATCCCGCCGAGGCGGAGTCGAGGACCTGCACCGGCACCGCGCTGTCGCGGGCCCCGGTCCGGGCCGACGCGCAGGTGCCGGAAAGTGCCTCGGACAAGTGGATCGAGACGATTGCGCTCGCCCCGTCGGCCACGGCCTTCGCGTAGGCCGTGGCGAAAGCCTGCGGGGCCGGCTGCGAGGTCGCCAGGGCGACCCCGGACCGTAATGCCGTCACGAACTGATCGGCCGTCAGATCCGTTTCGGCATGGTCGACACCGCCCATTCGCACCCGCAGCGGCACCACCACCGCGTCCACACCCGGCGGCAGCGAGCACCCCGAGTCGGTGACGATCGCGATCGGCACGGCGTCACACCGGGACGATGTTGACCAGCTTCGGCAGGACCACCTTCACCAGGCGGACCCCACGGCCGTCGAGCGCGGCGACCACCTTCGGCGCCGCCAGAGCCAGCTCTGTCAGCTCCGCCTCGGTGATCGTGGCCGGTACCGCCACGACGTCCCGCTTCTTCCCCGCGACCTGAAGCACGCACTCGACGGTGTCGGCGACCAGCAGCGCCGGGTCGGCGACCGGGAACGGAACATGCGCCAGGGTCTGCTCGTGCCCGAGCAGCGACCACAGCTGTTCGGCGATGTGCGGGGCCAACGGGGCGACCAGCAACGCCATCGTCTCGGCGACCTCACGCGGAACTGACGTGCCGTCAGCACTCAGCCGCATCAGGTGGTTGTTGCACTCGATCAGCTTGGCCACCGCCGTGTTGAAGCGCAGGTTGGCCAGGTCGCGGCCGACGCCGTCGACGGTCTTGGCCAGCACGCGCGCGGTCTCCGGGTCGGGCGCGGTGTCCGATACGCGGACCTGGCCGGTCTCCTCGTCGACGATGTTGCGCCACAGCCGCTGCAGGAACCGGAACGAGCCGACGACCGCGCGGGTCTCCCACGGCCGCGAGACGTCCAGCGGGCCCATCGACATCTCGTAGAGCCGCAGGGTGTCCGCGCCGTACTCGGCGCACATCTCGTCCGGCGTCACCGAGTTCTTCAGCGACTTGCCCATCTTGCCGAACTCGCGGTTCACCGCGACGCCGTTGTGGGTGAAGGTCCCGGCGGGCCCCTCGACGACCTCGTCGGCCTGCACATAGACGCCGCGGGCGTCGGTGTAGGCAGCGGCCTGGATGTAGCCCTGGTTGAACAGGCGCCGGAACGGTTCCGAGCTCGAGACGTGCCCCAGGTCGAACAGCACCTTGTGCCAGAAGCGCGCGTAGAGCAGGTGCAGGACGGCATGCTCGACGCCGCCGACGTAGAGGTCGACCCCGCCGCAGTCGCCGGGCTTCTGCGGACCCATCCAGTACCGCTCGACCTCGGGGTCGACGAAGGCCACGTCGTTGGTCGGGTCGAGGTAACGCAACTCGTACCAGCACGACCCGGCCCACTGCGGCATCGTGTTGGTCTCGCGCCGGTACTGCTTCGGCCCGTCGCCGAGGTCGAGCGTGACGGTGACCCACTCGGTGGCACGAGCCAGCGGCGACTCCGGGTTGGAGTTCGCGTCGTCGGAGTCGTAGGTGCGCGGGGAATAGTCCTCCACCTCGGGCAGTTCGACCGGCAGCATGGAGTCAGGAAGCGGTCTGGCTCCGTATTCGTCGTAGACGACGGGGAACGGCTCGCCCCAGTAGCGCTGTCGGCTGAACAGCCAGTCGCGCAGCTTGTACTGGATCGTGGCCTCACCGAAACGCTTACCGGCAAGCCATTCCGTGATCCTCGCCTTGGCTTGCGCCATCGGCAGACCGTTCAGCGAGATCTCGTCGTTGGCCGAGTTGATCGACGGCCCCTCGCCGGTCCACGCCCCACCGGCCCAGTCGTCCGGCGGTTGGACGGTGCGAACGTGCGGCAGGTCGAACGCCGCCGCGAAATCCCAGTCGCGCTCGTCCTCGGCCGGGACGGCCATGATCGCGCCGGTGCCGTAACCCATCAGCACGTAGTCCGCGACGAAGACCGGGATCGGCGATCCGGTGACCGGGTTGGTCGCCCAGACACCTGTGAACACTCCGGTCTTCTGCTTGGAGTCGGCCTGGCGCTCCACTTCCGACTTCGCCGCGGCGTCGGCACGGTACGCCGCCATGCCCGCGGCCGGGGTCGCCCCGCCGTAGCGCCACGACTGCGCGGTGCCGTCCGGCCAAGCGGCGGGCAGCAGGTCGTCGACCATCGGGTGCTCGGGGGCCAGCACCATGTACGTCGCACCGAACAGGGTGTCCGGGCGGGTGGTGAAGACCTCGACAGCTGCGCTCCCGAAGGGGAAGCGCACCAACGCGCCGGTGGACCGACCGATCCAGTTGCGCTGCATGAGCTTGATCGGCTCGGGCCAGTCCAGGCCGTCGAGGTCGTCGATCAAGCGCTCGGCGTAGGCGGTGATCCGCATCATCCATTGGCGCAGATTGCGGCGGAACACCGGGAAATTGCCGCGTTCGCTGCGGCCGTCGGCGGTGACCTCCTCGTTGGCCAGCACCGTGCCCAGGCCTGGGCACCAGTTGACCGGGGCCTGCGACAGGAATGCCAGGCGGTACCCGTCGACGGCCGAGCGACGCTGACCCTCCGTCAGATCCACCCAGGACCCGCCGCCGGGCACCGACCGGGAGCCGTCGGCGAACTCGGCGATCAGTTCGGCGATCGGCCGGGCCTTGCCGGCGGCGGTGTCGTACCACGAGTTGAAGATCTGCAGGAAGATCCACTGCGTCCAGCGGTAGAACGCCACGTCGGTGGTCGCGACACTGCGCCGACTGTCGTGCCCCAAGCCCAGAGCCCGCAACTGCCGGCGCATGTTCGCGATGTTCGCCTCGGTCGTGACCCGCGGGTGCTGGCCGGTCTGCACCGCGTACTGCTCAGCGGGCAGACCGAAGGCGTCGTAGCCGAGGGCGTGCAGCACGTTGTGCCCGGTCATCCGGGAGTAGCGGGCGAACACGTCGGTCCCGATGTAGCCCAGCGGGTGCCCGACATGCAGCCCCGAACCGGACGGGTACGGGAACATGTCGAGCACGTACAACTTCGGCCGCGCCGCCGCGGCCGGGTCGCCCAACGGCCCGCTGGGGTTGGGCGCCTGGAAGGTGCCCTCCTGCTCCCAGCGGTCCTGCCAGTACCTCTCGATCCGCGCGGCCGTCGCCGCCGTGTAGCGGTGCGGCGGGACGTTGTCGGTGGCCTGTTCGGGGGTCAGCGGTTCAGTGGTCGACACCTCCGCAGACTATCTGTGCGCACTATCTGTGCGCAGGCGTCGGCGGCCTCAGCGCAACGGTTGGTCGACCACTGCCGGACCGTGCCCGCCGGCTTTGAACGTGACCTCCCGGATGCCGAGTGCCGATTTCAGCTTCCCCGCGGGCAACGTCTGCGGCGTCGGGGCCGGCCCGTCGCCGGGGTGCGGCAGCGGGTAGGCGGTCGTGGTGGCGCTGTGGAACGTCACATTGCCGTCGGTCTTCGAGAACACCTGGTGCACGTGGCCGTTCAGAGCCGTCACCGACGAGAAGCGGCGCATGAGGCCGATCACCTGCTCGGCGTCGTCGGTGCCCCAGCCCCAGTCCGGATACATCGCGAACAGCGGGATGTGGCTGAACACGACGATCGGTGTGTCCGCGGACAAGCCGGCCAGGTCCTTGGTGACCCAGTCGATCTGGTCCTGACCGAGGTGGCCGAGTTTCTCCAGATTCAGCGAGTTGACCAACGCGACGACGTGCACGCCCTTGACGTCCATGCTGTACCAGCCGTTGCCCTGGGTCCCGGAGCCGAACGCGGCTCGGTACTTCTCTCCGTGGTCGTCGACCGAGTCGTGCTCGCCGGGGACCGTGAAGACCCCGCCGGCCTTGACCCCGGTCATCATCTGCTTGACCTGGTCGAACTGCGCCGGGGTGGACAAGTGGGTCAGGTCGCCGGTGTGCATGACGAAATCCGGACGCACCGACAGCTTGTTGATCTGGTCGATCGCCTCGCCGAACGAACCGGCGACGTCGGTGTTCGCGGGACCGGTGAAGCCGATGTGCGAGTCGCTGACCTGAACGAAGTTCAGCGCTGCCGGGTCGGCGGCGGCCGCGCTCGACGACCCGCCGACCACATGCGAGATGACCTCCCCGCCGACGACGGTGAGGGCCACCGCGGTGCCGAACCAGGCGGTGTGGCGCAACAACTGACGTCGCGTCATCTGCGGTCCGGACGGACCACCGGCCGAGTCGGTGCTCATGGGGTCACCACGACGGTGGCAAGCATGAACGGGTGGATCGAGCACAGGTACTGGTAACTGCCCGCCTTGTCGAACTTGTGCTGGAACGTTGCGCCCTTGGTCAGCGCCGCGGAGCGGAAACTGCCGTCCTTGGCGACCACGGTGTGCGGGTCGCCGTCCTGGTTGGTCCAGGTGACGGTGGTGCCGACCGGAACGGTCAGCGTGTCCGGGCCGAACATGTACTTGGCGATCGTGACCGTGCTGCCGGATGCGGCGGGCGCGGCGGCGTCCGCAGGCGCCGTGTCCATCGCGGGCATGTTCATCGCTGACTGCTGCTGCGTCGCTGCCGGCGGCTGCGACTGGGCCTGCGCCACAGCACCGCAGCCGGCCAGCGCCAGGCCGAGCACGGCAAGACCGGCGCCCGTGCGCCCGAACCGACGGATGTTGCGAACCATCTCGATACCTCCGTGTAGGTGCCCACCGTTCGCGGGCTCGGACACAGATAGGTCGACGGGTTACACGAGCGATCAGAACGGCGGGATCTCGTCGGGTGTCGGGATCGCAGGACGCGGCGGGAGAACTCGCTCGGTGGGTGGGTCGATGCCGTCGGGGTCGGGTGGCCGGGTTCGGTAGGTGCGGCCTGATGGTGTGGTCAGGGTGAGGGTGCCGTCGGGGTCCTGGGTGGCTGACCAGCCGGGCAAGTGCTTGATGCGGTGGTGTTTCGGGCAGCGCAGTGCGAGGTTCTTGGTCAGGGTCGGTCCGCCGGTGGTGTGGGCGGTGGTGTGGTCGTGCTCGGTGCGGGTGGCCCGGCAGCCGGGGTGCACGCAATGCTGGTCGCGGGCCTTGACGTGCCGGGCTTGGGCCGCGGTAGGGAGGCGGCGGGTGGGGTCGGCGTTCAGGTCGGGGTCGGTGGAGATGATCTGGATCTGGTAGCTGATCCGCGGTGCCATGTCGGGTGGGAAGCAGATAGTCGACCAGCGCGTCGGCGCGCACGGCGTCGATGCCGCGCTCATCCCCTGGGGTGATGGCCTGGTGGGCGGTGGCGTCGATGACCGCGAAGGCGGCCTCGGCGACCGGGGTGGGCAGGATGGCTTCCAGGGCGGACATCCCATCGCCGATCTCCCACATCTTCACCGAGCGTTGCGCTACGGCCGTGGCGCGGCGTTTGGCGACAGCGTCCGCGTCGACGCGGGCCACGGCGCGGCGGGTGGCGCGGCGCAGGTTCGCCGGGGTGAGTCCCTCGGCCTTGCCCAGCACCCCGGCCTCCACGCCCTCGAGCAGTTCGGCGTCGAGCTCGGCGGTCTCCTCCAGGATCACCCGGGCCTTGGCCAGGGTGATCCGCCCGGC
>DATASX010000043.1 GCA_036269075.1 Sporichthyaceae bacterium | reverse complement strand
CTGACTTACCGTCACTGTCCACAGCGACCGAGGAACGGAGAACCGGCACAGCGCCGGGGACCGATCACGCCCCGGCGACCACACCATCGCGAAGCCGTCCCAACCAGTCAGCCCGCCAGACACCTGCAATTTCGAGGCTAGGGCGTGTCTGGGAGACATGCCCTACGAGTTGTCGGCGGACCAGAAGGTCTGTACGAAAAGGTCGGCGGCCTTGCGGAGGCTGAGGTGCACAACCTCGCGAGCCGCCTCCCGGTCCTCGGCGGTGAACTCCTTGATCAGCCCGGTCTGCCAGCGGCCGGCGAGTTCGCTCCAGCCCTTCACCTCGAAGGCGAAGTCGGGCAGGAACCGGATGGTGTTCTTCAGAACGTTCGCCAGGCTGGGTGAGTCGGCCGCGCGGTTGATCGCGGTGTGGAAGCGCCAGTTCGCCTGGAATACGCCGTCCTTGTCGTCGGCCTTCTGCGCCTTGCGGTAGTCGGCGTTGCTGGCCTTCAGCAGACTGAGCAGAGCCTCGCTGTGCTTGTCCACGGCGCGGGCGGTCAACTCGCCGGCGATGATCGAGTGTGCCCAGTAGATGTCGCGGATGCCGTCCTCGGTCGTGTTGGCCACCTTGAAGGACCGGTTGACGTCGGCGATGACCATGCCTTCGCTCACCAGACGCAACAACGCTTCCCGGACCGGCATCGTGCTGACACCCAACTGCTCCGCCAGGGCCGCCTGCCGGATGCGCTCGCCCGGCGCCAACTGACGCGACAGGACCATCCGTCGCAACATGGCGGCGACCTGGTCCGACATCGAGGTGTGCTGGACCCGGCCGATCTCGACGCTGCCGATGCTCATCCGCAGATCGTAGCGTGCGATATCAGATCCGGAATCGAGTTGCTCGCGGCGCGCCACACCGCGTTGCTGCGCTATTCGATCTGCGATACAATATCTGAACTGTCCGGAGACGAGGTGGATCATGACCATTGACGACAGGACGCTTCCGGCAACTCCGATCGTCCCACCTCTCACTGCGCCGACGCCGGCTCCCAGCAACGGCAACCGCCCGGGGCTGGGCATCCGGGATCAGATGCCGCCGCTCGGGCTGACCGAGTACTGGTACCCCGCTGTCGCGGTCGCGAAGGTCGGCCGGCGCAAGCCGCTGCGCCGGCAGCTGCTCGGCCAGGACGTGGTGTTCTTCCGCGGCAAGAAGGGCAACGTCGTCGCCCTGACCAACTGGTGCCCGCATCGCAACGCCTCGCTCGGCGCCGGTCAGTGCATCTTCGCCGGGACCATCACCTGCCCGTACCACGGCCTGACCTTCGACGAGACCGGCGCAACCGTCGCATTCCTCGGCGAGGGCGCGAAGTCGAAGTTCGTCGAGCGGGGCAAGGCGGCGGCCCGGTCCTACCCGACCCGCACGCTGAAGGGGCTCGTCTTCATCTGGATGGGGTCCGGCGATCCCGCGCCGATCGAGGAGGACGTGCCACCGGAGTTCTTCGACGAGTCCGCCCTCGTGCAGTTCTCCGAGCAGCAGTGGCAGGCCAACTGGCGCCCCGCGCTGGAGAACCTGCAGGACGCGCACGCCTTCTTCGTCCATCGCAACTCCCTCGAGGTGCTCAGCCAGGACGTATCGGGCCTGAACCTGCTGCTGCACATGGGCGCGGACCGCCCGCCGACGAAAATCGTCAACAGCCGCGCGTTGGTCTTCGAGAACCCACGCTTCTTCGACTTCATCGACTCCCACCAGGAGCGCAAGAGCACCGTGGCGCGCCAGGAGTTCCGCGAGAGCTATCCCAAGCTCGACGGCGCGTTGTGGCCCAGGACCGAGACCCGCCTCAAGCTGGCGCGGGTCATGGGCTTCCTCCGTCGTCACCTGCGGCCCAAGGCCGACTGGCTGGTCGAGGACGAGGAATGGGCTCAGGGCGTGCACCTGCCCACCACGTTCCGGCTGGACTACCAGACCCACATCTACTCGCGAACGGTCACGCCCCGCGATGAGAAACAGAGCTGGGTCTTCTACTACAACACCACCTATCCGAAGAGCCCCCTGCACCGCCGGTACCGCGTGCTGAACTACCGCCTGTACTACAACTGGAAGCAGCACCGGAACTTCTCCGGCCAGGACAAGCGCATCGTCGAGGCGATCGACTACGAGCAGCCGCAGGAGCGCTTCTCCTCCTCCGACGCCTTCCCGCTCGCGTTCCGGCACCTGGTCGTCGAGCACGCCCGCCAACCGCGGAGCACCCGTTGACCGCCCACCTCGACGCAGGCGTGCTGGAGCGTCGCGCCTCGATGCAGCTCGTGGTGCTCGAACGCCCACGCATCGCCGACGGCATCGTCCTGCTCCGGCTCGGTCACCCCGAAGGGCTGTCCCTACCCCCGTGGCAGCCGGGCGCCCATCTGGAGATCGTCCTGCCGTCCGGCCTGATCCGGCACTACTCGCTCTGCGGGGACCCCGACGACCCCGTCACGTACATCGTCGCCGTGCTGCGGGTGGCCGACGGCGACGGCGGATCGCGGGAGATCCACGACACCGACCTCGACGGCCTGCTCCTGGAGGTCCGTGGCCCGCGCAACAACTTCGCGCTGCAGCCCGCGGACCGCTACCTGTTCATCGCCGGTGGCATCGGCATCACCCCGATCTCGGCCATGGTGCGCGAGATCGCCGGC
Source organism: Sporichthyaceae bacterium (assembly GCA_036269075.1). NCBI lineage: Bacteria > Bacillati > Actinomycetota > Actinomycetes > Sporichthyales > Sporichthyaceae > Sporichthyaceae bacterium. The sequence goes on along the minus strand of DATASX010000043.1, from coordinate 18,177 downwards.
AGCGACCGGCCGTGGCGACTCGTCTACGGTGGCCGCTCGCGGTCCTCGATGGCCTTCCTGAGTGAGCTGGGCGACCTTGCTCCGGTGCAGCTCGTCCCGCAGGACGAGCAGGGCTTGCCCGACCTGGTCGCAGAACTGGGCGCCGCCGCCGCCGGCACCGCGGTCTACGCCTGCGGGCCGCCCGCCCTGCTCGAGGTCGTCACGAAGCTCTGCGCGAACCGCCCGGACCTCACACTGCGTCTCGAGCGATTCACCACGGACGGCTCGACCACGCCGATCGGCGGCGGCGCCTTCGAGGTCGAACTGCGCAGGACCGGGATCGTGCTCGAGGTCCCGCAGGACCGCAGTCTGCTCGACGTCGTACGCGACGTCGTCCGCACCCAGCCGTACTCCTGCGCCGAAGGCATCTGCGGGACCTGCGAAACTGAGGTGCTGGACGGCATCCCGGACCATCACGACGACGTACTGAGCGACGCGGAACGCGCGTCGAACAAGACCATGATGCTCTGCGTCAGTCGTTCGAAGTCCCCTCGCCTGGTGCTGGATCTCTGACCATGGACGAGATGACCACCGACTGCGGCCTGCCGGTCGCCCGCCGCTACGGACCCGGCGAAACCCACGGCCCGATCGGCGAACCCGGCGAATTCCCTTACACCCGTGGGAATTTCCCGGGCGGGTACCGGGACCGCCTGTGGACCTTCCGGCAGTACTCCGGTTTCGGCACCGCCGAGGAGTCCAACGAGAGGTACCGCTATCTGCTCAGCCAGGGTGGCACCGGGCTGTCCGTGGCACTGGACCTGCCGACGCAGTGCGGCTACGACTCCGACTACGCCGAGTTCGAGGAGGAGACCGGCCGGGTCGGCGTCGCGCTGGACACCCTCGCCGACGCGGAGATCCTGTTCGACTCGATCCCGCTGGATCGGATCAGCACCAGCTTCACCATCAACGGGACCGCAGCCATCGTGCTGGCCTTCTACGTCGCCGTCGGGGAACTGCAAGGGGTGCCGCGGGCGAAGCTGCGCGGCACGATCCAGAACGACATCCTCAAGGAGTACACCTCTCGGGGGACCTGGATCTGGCCGCCGAAACCCTCACTGCGCCTGATCGCCGACACCATCGAGTTCTGCGCCGCCGAGGTGCCACACTTCAATGCGATCTCGGTGGCCGGCGCGCATTTCCGCGACGCCGGCGCGAATGCCGCGCAGGAGATGGCGCTCACCCTGCAGGACGGGGTCACCTATTGCGACGAGGTCGTCGCCCGCGGCCGGATGACCATCGACGATTTCGCCCCGCAGATCTCGTTCTTCTTCTACACCCACGGGGACTTCTTCGAGGAGATCGCCAAGTATCGCGCCGGACGACGCCGGTGGGCGACGATCGTCAAGGAGCGCTACGGAGCGACCGACCCGAAGTCGGCCATGTTCCGGTTCGGCGTCGTGTGCGGCGGTGCCTCACTGTACGCACCGCAGGCGCAGAACAACCGGATCCGGGTCGCGTACGAGGCGATGGCCTCGGTGCTCGGTGGTGTCCAGTCGATGTTCACCGCGGCCTGGGACGAACCCTTCGCGCTGCCCACCGAGGACTCCACCACGTTCGCGCTGCGCACGCAGCAGATCCTCGCCTACGAGACCGGCGTGGCGCGCACCGTCGACCCGCTCGGGGGTTCCTATTTCGTCGAGGCTCTTACCGACGCGATGGAGGAACGGCTCGTCGCGATCATGGCCGACCTGGAGAAACAGGGCGGCATGGTCGCGGCGATCGAGAGCGGCTACGTCCAGCGGCTGATCGCGGAGGAGGCGTACCGGCACCAGCTCTCGCTGGAGTCGGGCGAACGCGCCGTCGTCGGTGTGAACCGGTTCAGCAGCGACGAACCGCCGCCGGACACCCAGGGTTACGAGCTGGACGAGAAGAACCGCGAGCGGCAACTGGAGCGGCTGGCCCAGGTGAAGCGGACCCGCGACGCCGAACGGGTTCGCACGACGCTGGCGGCGCTGCGGGTCGGGGCCGAGGTCGACGACCGCAACCTCATGCCACTGCTCATCGACTGCGTCAAGGCCTACTGCACCGTCGGGGAGATGGTCAGCGTGCTCAAGGACGTCTGGGGCGAATTCACCCAACCGGTGTCGTTCTGATGGCCAGGATCCTGATGGCCAAGCCGGGCCTGGACGGTCACGACCGCGGCATCAAGGTCGTGTCGCTCGCGTTGCGCGACGCCGGCTTCGAGGTGATCTACACCGGCATCCGGCAGCGGCCCGCGCACATCGCGTCCATCGCGGTCGACGAGGACGTCGCGGCCATCGGACTCTCGATCCTGTCCGGCGCGCATCTCGGGCTGACCCGCAAGGTGCTGGCCGAACTGGCGGTTCGCGGTGCCGCCGATATCCCGGTGATCGTCGGCGGCACCATCCCGGCCGGCGACGTAGCACTGTTGCGGGAGGCCGGAGCGGCCGGAGTGTTCTCGACCGGGACGACGATCCCGGACCTGGTCCAAGGCGTGCGTGACGTGATCGCCGCCCGCGCGGGGGTGCCGGCATGAGTGAGGTCGGGGTCCGGATCGCGGGCCGCGTCGCGACGATCACCATCGATCGGCCCGGGTCCCGGAACGCGATCGGGTTGGCCACCATCGGTCAGCTGGGCCAGGCACTCGACGAAGTCGCGGCGGCGGACTGTTCGGTGCTGGTGCTGCGCGGCGCCGGGGACCGGGCCTTCATCTCCGGCGGGGATCTGAAGGAACTGAGCGCGATCCGCGACGAGGCCGGTGCGATCGCGATGGCCTCCCGCATGCGGCAGCTGCTCGACCGACTCTCCACCTTCCCGCTCCCGGTGATCGCTGCGGTCAACGGCCATGCGCTCGGCGGCGGGGCTGAGGTCGCCGTCGCGTGCGACATCCGGCTGGCGGCATCCGACGTCCGGATCGGCTTCACCCAGGTGAAACTGGCGATCATGCCGGCCTGGGGCGGCGCCGAACGCCTCGCCGAGCTCGTCGGGCGCAGCCGGGCGATGCTGCTGGTCGCAACCGGCCGCACCGTGGAGATCCACGAAGCCCTGCGGCTCGGGCTCGTCGACGAGGTCGCGGAACGCGCCGAGTTCGACGAGGCCTCCGCCCGGCTGGCCGACGAATTCGCCCAGCTGAGTCCGGAGGCCGCCCGGTCGATCAAGCGCGTGATCGCGTCCGCCCGACCGCACGACCATCCCCATCTGCAGGAAGCAGCCGTCCGGTCGTTCGCCGGCCTGTGGGTCGCGGACGCGCATTGGGACGCCGCCGCGGCGCTGCGATGAGCGAGCTTGCGAGCTCACCGATGAGCCCAGTGCACACCACCTCAGACTCGCACTGGCGACTGCTGGTACGCCCATGAGCCGGTCGACGGCGGAGCTTCCGCTCGAACTCTCCGACGTCACCGTCGACGGGCACTGCCTCGTCGTCGCGCGGCAACGGGCGCCCGAACCGCGCGGCTCGGTGGTGCTGCTGCACGGCGGCGGGCAGACGCGGCACGCCTGGGCGGCCACCACCGCGCGCCTCGGTGCGCAGGGGTGGACGACCGTCGTGTACGACGCGCGCGGCCATGGCGACAGCGACTGGTCGCCCACCCGCGACTACAGTCCCGATGCCCAACTGCGGGACCTGCGTGCGGTGCTCGCCGGCTTCGTCACGGACGCGCCGGTCCTGGTCGGCGCGTCGATGGGCGGGATTGTCGCCTTGTTGGCCGCCGCGGGCGGCGAGGTCGCAGTCCGCGGGGTCGTGCTCGTCGACATCGTGCCCAAGATCGAGGAATCCGGCGCCAAGCGCATCGTGGACTTCATGGCCGCGGCGGCCGACGGATTCGGTTCGCTGGAGGAGGTCGCCGCCGCGATCCGGAGCAGCAACCCGCAGCGCCGACGCGCGGTGAACCTTTCGAGCCTGCGTAAGAACGTGCGGCAGCGCGCGAACGGGCGCTGGTACTGGCACTGGGACCCGGCGATTCTCGACCACCGGACCACTGCCGACCTGCACGACCCACGAGCCCGCCTGCTCGCCGCGGCCGCGCAGATCCGGATTCCCACGCTGATCGTGACGGGAACCGGATCCGACATCGTCAGCGACGAAGGCGTCGCGGAGATGCTGCGACTGGTCCCCCACGCCCGTGCCGTACGCGTGTCCGGCGCGGTGCACATGGTGGTCGGGGACGACAACGGCTCGTTCAGCAGTCGCGTCAGCGAGTGGCTCGACGAGGAATGGCCGATCTCCTCCTGACGCGGGTCAGGGTGCGATCGTCAGGTGCTGGATCTTGCCGTCGCGCAAGGTGAAGTCATGGTTCAGATCCACGACGCCACCTGGGAAGTCGCCTTCAAGGTGGTGAGTGGCGACCCAACGCTCGTCGTCGATCTGCCGGGTCCCGGTGAGCTCAATGGTGTAGGTGTACTCGCCGGCGGCGTTGGTGAGCCAGTCGAGGATCTCGTCCGGGCCGCGACGGGTGTTGCCTTCGTCGGTCACGGTCGCGTCGGCGGCAAACGCGGTGATGGCGGTGTTGACGTCATGGTTCCGGTGCGCGGTCAGATAGCTGGTGATGATCGCCGGAAGTCGCGCTGGGTCGGTCATGCCGCGAGCTTGCGCCCTCCCGGCGGGAGGGTCAACAGCTGGACCCTCCCGCCGGGGGAGGGTGGAGACTACGCGGATGCGGGCAGGTTTGACGATCGGCGAGTTCGCGCAACTGACCCACCTGAGTGTGCGGACGCTTCGGCGCTACCACGACGGCGGTCTGCTGGAGCCTGAGCGGATCGATCCGAGCAGTGGTTACCGCTACTACACCAGTGAGCAGATCCCCGCCGCGCAGGTCATCCACCGGCTGCGCGAGCTTGGAATGCCGCTGGCGGATGTCCGGGAGGTGCTGGCCACCGGCGATCCGGACACGCGGGCCGAACTGCTCGCCGGCCACTTGGGTCGCATGGAGGACGAACTCGACCGCACCCGCGCTGCCGTCCGGGCTCTGCGGCGACTGCTCCAACCCGAACCGGCGCCGATCGGCATCCGGCTGCGGTCGGTTCCCGCTCAGCAGGTGGCTGCGGTCCAGGACACCGTGGACATCGACGACGTCCTGGCCTGGTACTCCGGTGCGATGGCCGAGTTGGACGCGGCGCTGCCCGGAGCGGTGGATGCCGGGCCGCCCGGAGGGATGTACGAGAACGAGCTGTTCACCGACGAGCGCGGGCACGTTCTGGTCTACCGGCAGGTGCGCGACATCCCGGCGCTCGGCCGGGTGCAGCCCGTCGTCCTGCCCGCCGTCGAGCTCGCAGTGACCATCCACGTCGGCGACCACGACGACATCGCGGTTACCTACGGAGCACTCGGCACTTATGTGACGGACCATCACTTCGCCGTGGCCGGCCCCGTCCGGGAGAGCTACCTCGTCGGCCCGCGGGACGGCACCCCACCCGCGTCCTGGCGAACCGAGATCGGTTGGCCCGTCTTCCGGTTGGGCACCGGCGGCTAGGTCAGCCGCGCAGGACCTGCTCGGCGTGCAGCGTGTCCCCGTACTCCCAGATCGCGGTCAGTCGGTCCTCGTCGGCCTCGAACAGGAAGTGGTAGGCGTTGGCGTAGACCGCGCCATTGGGCAGATCGGCGTGGCACTCGACCTGGGCCGCGACGCGAGTCCCCTCGATCGTCAGCCCGGTGATGGTGAACGCGATTCCCTTGCCGAACAGGGAATCTGCGGCCTTGCGATAACCGGCGAACCACGCGTGCATCGGTACAGCGCTGCGCTTGGACAACATCCAGTACGTGCCGTCGACGGCGAGCAGTCGCTGCGCATCATCGAGCCGGCCGTCGGACAACGCGTCGAGATAGCCGCGCACCAGGTGTTCGGGGTGTGCCATCGCCTCATCCCTGTCGCAGGAACTCCAACACGGTGCGGTTCCAGTCCGCCGGGTTCTCGTAGTAGGCCGAGTGGCCACCGGAGAGTTCGACCATCGTGGCGTCGGGCATGGCGGCGACCGCCGGCACCAGCGCAGCGGGCGGGCAGTGCGGGTCGTCGCCGGCCATGATCACCAGCGTGCGGGCGGCGAGCGTGGCGAGCCTCGGCAGCGGGAAGGAGTCGGCGGCCATGGCCTCCAGCACGGCCAGCGGCGAGGGTCGCGCGCCGAAGCTGGAGATCTGGTTGTAGAGCACGCCCAGGTCCGGCTCGGCAAGGCAGAACAGGACGCTCAACACCGGATGCTCGTGGCGGTTCGTCCGGTCGTGGGCGGGCTCCGCGGTCCGGAGCCTCGCCACGTAGGTCGGGTCGGCTCCGGCCAACGTGGTGGAGAGCACGAGCGTTTCGATCCGGTCCGGGTGCTCGAGTGCGAACCCGAGCGCCACGTAGCCGCCCAACGACTGCCCCAGCACCGTGACGCGGTCGAGGCCGAGGTGGTCGAGCACCGCAAGCAAATCGCGCCGCGCGGCCACCGGGCCGACCTCGCCGGAGACCAAGGTCGAGTTGCCGAAGCCGCGCATGTCCCAGGTGATCACCTGGTGCTCCGCGGCGAACGCCTCGATCTGGCGCCACCAAATTGCGTGGTTCCCGCCGAGCCCGTGGCAGAGCACGAGGGGAGGACCGGCGCCGGTGACCTCGTAGTAGATCCGTTCGCCCTCGGAGTCGACGTAGCCGACGGACCGGCGCAGCCCGGTGTCGGCCAGGCTGGTCACCCCGCGTCCGTGAACGTACCAAGTTGACCGTCGGCCGGCGGCGGGTAGATGGCCTTGATCTCGGTGTACATCGCCAGGCCTTCCGCTCCGAACTCGCGGCCGATTCCGGAGGCCTTGAAGCCGCCGGACGGCGCCAGAAAATCGGCGGCGAAGTTGTTGATCCCGAGGATTCCGGCCCGGATCCGCCGTGCGATGTCGTTGCCTCGATCCACGTCGGTGGTCCAGACCGAACCCGCGAGCCCGTACTCGGAGTCGTTGGCGATCCGCACCGCGTCGGCCTCGTCCTCGTAGGGGATGACCGTGATCACCGGGCCGAAGATCTCCTCGCGGCAGAGCCGCATCTCGTTGTGGGCGTCGGCGAAAACGGTCGGCCGGACGTACCAACCGGTGGGCTGGTCGGCCGGGCGGCCGGTGCCGCCGATCACGGCCTTCGCACCCTCGGACTCCCCGAGAGCGATGTAGTCCTGCACCCGGCTTTGGTGTCGCTGCGAGACCATCGGGCCGATCTCGACGGTGGGGTCAGCGGGCTCCCCCACCTTCATCGATCGGACCGTCTCGACGACGGCGTCGAGCACGTTCGCGTATTTCGTGCGGCTGGCCAGCACCCGGGTCTGGTTGGTGCAGCCCTGACCGCTGTTGATGATCGCGGCCAGCTTCAGGCCCTGCGTGACCACACCGAGGTCGGCGTCGTCGAGCACGACGGCCGCGCTCTTGCCGCCCAGTTCGAGACTGCACCGCTTCAACTGTTCGCCGCAGATCCGGGCGATCGTGCGGCCCGCGGCGGTGGAGCCGGTGAACGCGACCTTGTCCACGTCGGGATGCGAAACGAGGTGCTGACCGGCCTCACGTCCGCCCGGGACCATGTTGAACACCCCTGCGGGCAAGCCAATCTCGTCGATGAGCTCGGCAAGCAGGTAGGCATCGAGTGGAGTTTCCGGCGACGGCTTGAGCACCACACTGCAGCCGGCGAGCAGGGCCGGGATCACCTTGGGCATGGTCACCATCTGCGGGACGTTCCACGGCACGATGGCGGCCACGACCCCAACCGGCTCGCGTCGGATCGTGACCGACGGTACGAACACCCCGGGGCGTTCGGCTTCCCAGTCGAGATTGCGGGCCAGTGTCACGAACGCGCTGATCGCCAACCAGGACGCGCCCGCCTGCGCCGCCATCGCGAACGAGATCGGGCTGCCGTTCTCGGCGCTGATCACCTCGGCGATCTCGGGAACCCGCTTCTCGTAGGCGTTGGCGAGTCGCTCGACTGCGTCGATCCGTTCGACGACCGGCGTACGCTGCCACTCCCCGGCCTCGAAGGAGCGCCGGGCGGCGTCAACCGCTCGGTCCATGTCCGCGGCGGTCCCGTCGGGCACCGACGCGATGACCTGCTCGGTGTGCGGGGAGATAACCTCGATCCGCTCGCTTCCTCCGGGCTCACGCCAGCCGCCGTCGATGTACAACCGGTCGTAGCTGCGCACGGACATCGGAGTCTCCTCTACCACGCGCTGCGGTGCTGACCACCGTCGACCGCGATCAGTTCGCCATTGATGAAGCCGCCGTACTCCGAGCACAGGAACGCGATGGTCCCGGCCATCTCTTCGGGTCGGCCCACCCGACCGGCCGGGATGCCCGCGGTCAGCGATGCCTGCACCGCCTCGACGGGCAGGCCTTTCTCCGCCGCCACGCGGGCGAAATACCCGAGCATGCGGTCGGTTCCGATGTAACCGGTGCCGATCGAGTTGATCGTGACGCCGTCGCCGGCGAACTCGTTCGACAGCGACTTGTTGAGTGCGACCACCGCGGCCCGGCCGGTGTTCGCGAGAATGTGGGCCAGTTCGCGGAACGGCTCCTTGGCCGAACTGGAGTTGATGTTGACGATCCGCCCCCACTTCCGGGCACGCATGTGCGGGATGACCTCCCGGCACAGGTAAACCATGCTCATCGTCATTTGCTGATGGGCCGTCATGAAGTCTTCGTCGGCCACGTCGAACAGGTAGCCCGTGCCCGGCCCGGCGACGTTGGCGATCGCGATGTCCGGCGAGCCGAACGCCTCCACCGTCTCGGCGATCGCCCGCTGGACGTCGGCCTTGACGGTCAGGTCACCGGCGACCCCGATCGCCTGCCCACCGGCCGCCTTGATCGCGGCCACGGTGTCGTCGATGGATTCCTTGTCCTGCTCCAGCGCCGCCACGGCCACCCGGCAACCCTCCGCGGCGAGCAGTTCGGCCGTGGCCCGGCCCATGCCCATGCTCCCGCCGGAGACGAAGGCCACCTTGCCTGCGATCCCGAGATCCACGACCAATCCTCCGCTCAGACGACCTGCACGGCCACGCGCCCGAGATGGGTGGCGTGGGCCTCGTAGGTGAAGCCCGCGGCGAGTTCCGCAGGCTCGGTGACGGCGCCGGTGAACAAGACAAAGCCTGTGGGCAACGCCATTCCGAGGCGCGCGGCCTGATTCGCCAGCACGGCCACCGCGCGGGCCGGATGGCCGAGCACCGCCGCACCCGCGCCCGATGCGAACACCTCGCCGGCCCGCTCGATGAGCACGCCGGTCAGCGCAAGGTCGCACGACCGCGATCCCGGGGCCGGCGGCCCCACGACGAACCGGCCCGCGCTCGCGTTGTCCGCCACGGCGTCGACAGCCGCGCCCCGCGTCTCGTACCGGGTGCTCGAGATGTCCAGCCCTATGCACACCCCGGCCGTCGCGGCCAGGACGTCGTGGACTCCGACGCCGGGCCCCACCAACTCCGCACCGAGGACGAAGACAAGCTCGGCCTCGATGCGCGCGGCATTCAGACTCGCGGCCGCGACGGTCGAGCCGTCCGCCACCTCCATCGCGTCGGTGAGCCAGCCGAAGATCGGTTCAGTCGCACCCGTACGAGCTTGTGCCGCCGGCGAGACGAGCGCCAACTTCGCGCCGATCAACCGCTCGCCGCGGGCCTGACGCCGCGTCAGGTTGTAGTCGCGGATCGCGACGGCCTCGGCCATGTCCAATTCCTGATCCAGCCTGACCGGTCCAGCTCCGGTCTCGGCGGCCAGCAATGCCTCCGCGCGATCGGCGAGGGTCAGGGAGGGCGAGATCGTCACGGTTGCCTACTCGAAGTGCGCACTGACGTGGCCGAGTTCGTCGAAATCGGCGCGGAAGGTGTTCCCCGGCTTGATGTCGTACGCCCGCGTGCACGACCCGGGAAGGATGACGTGGCCGGCTTCCAGCGTCACCCCGAACGTGGCGACCTTGTTGGCCAGCCAGGCGACCGCGGTGGCCGGGTTGCCCAGCACCGCGCCCGAGGAGCCCGTCGCGATCACGGCGCCGTCGCGACGGAGCACCGCGCCCAGGTTCCGGACGTCGACACGTCGGACCGACGTGGGCCGACCGCCCAGCACCACCAGTCCGGATGACGCGTTGTCCGCGATCGTGTCGACCAGGCCGATCTTCCAGTCCCGGATTCGGCTGTCGATGATCTCCAGGGCCGGGCAGACGAACTCGGTGCACCGCAGCACGTCGGCGACGGTGCAGCCCTGGCTGGGCAGCGTGGCCCCGAGCACGAAGGCGACCTCGACCTCGACCCGGGGGTAGAGCAACTTCGAGGCGTCGATCGGGGTGGACTCGAAGGCGAACATGTCGTCGAGCAGGTGGCCGTAGTCGGGCTCGTGGACGCCCATCATCCGTTGCATCGCGCGCGACGAGAGCCCGACCTTGTGCCCCTTGACCAGGGCCCCGTTCGCAACCCGGCGCCGGATGTTGGCCAGTTGGATCTCGTAGGAGTCCACCACGTCCAGGTCCGGATAGGTGCCCGTCAGCGGATCGATCGGGCGGAGCTCGCGCTCCGCGGTCGCCAATGCCGAGGCGGCCACTGCCCTGGCTTCGGCATTCATCGACAGCAACCCTCCCGCTCCGGGACAACGGCCCTTAGAGTAGCGGATATCGGCGATATCGTATAGCGGGTTCGCAGTGGGCGGAGCTGGAGCATCACCGTGAACTTCTGTGCACCGCCCGGAACGCAGGCCGCTGAGCCTGGGCCGCTAGGTGTGCCGCAAAGTGTCCGTGGTGACGCCGCGCTTGCGCAGCAGGTATTTCGCGATCTTCCCCGTGTCCGAGCGCGGGAGTTCGTCGAGCACCTCGACGTAGCGGGGCGCGGCGTAGGAGGGCAGGCGGGCGGCGGCGAACGCGGCAAGCTCGCCCGGGTCGAGGAGTGCGCCCGGCCGCGCGACCACCGCGATCATCACGTCGTCCTCGCCCTCGGCCGAGGGCACCGCGTAAGCGGCTGCCTCCAGCACGCCCGGGTGCTTGCCCAGTACGGACTCGACCTCCGCCGACGAGACGTTGTGGCCCCGCCGGCGGATGTGATCGGACTTGCGCTCGACGAAGTAGAGCTCACCGTCCTCGTCCAGGCTCACGAGGTCACCGGTGCGGAACCACCCCGAGTCGGGACTCTCCGACCCGGCGATCGCGTCCAGGTAGCCCTCGAACATCACATTGCTTCGGCGGGGCCGGATCAACAGTTCGCCCACCGATCCGTTCGGGACCTCGTGGTCGCTCTCGTCCACGACGCACAGTTCGAGGTCGGGATGGGCCGGACCGGAGCTGCCGGGCTTGTCCGTCCGCCGCGCGTCGCCCATCGTCGCCGGCATCACCTCGGTCTGGCCGTACATGGAGACGACCGCCTCCAGCCCGAACCGGTCGCGGAAGGGCTTCCACAGCTCTCCGTTCAGCGGCACCGCCGTCCAGACCCGCGCGGGGTTGTCCGCGTCATCAGACTGCTCCGGCCGGTTCCACAACCACAGGTGCATCGGGCCGACCGTGCACAGCTGGGTCGCGCCGTGCCGCCGCACGTCCGACCAGAAGGTCTCGCTGGAGAACCTCGGGCCGATGACGACGGGGCGACCCACCATCAGTGAACTCCACACGCTCAGTGCCCAGGCCGCGGCGTGGAACATCGGTGTGCAGAGGTGGAACACGTCGGCCTGGTTCACCGCGCGCCCCCGGCACGTCACCTCGGCGCCGGTGATCCACGCCTCGTGGCTGGAGACGACGCCCTTGGACCGCCCGGTCGTCCCGGAGGTCAGGAGGATCGAGACCACGTCGCTCGACCGCTGGTCGACCGGGGACACCCGGCCGGCTGGAATGACCAGGTCGCTCAGCAACGCGACTCGATACTTGCGGTCCGGCCACCCAACTACCGAGGGCGCGACCACCAGGGCCGGTTCGCACTCCTCGAAGGCCGCCCCGGTCGCTTCGTCCAGCTCGAAGTCGATCACGATGACGTCCGGTCGCAGCGTCTGCAACATCGCGGCGAGGTAGGGGCCGTGGAACTCCGGGTTCAGCGGGATGTAAACGGCGCCGACGCGGATCAGGCTGAGCACCAGAACCACGTACTCGGCCGAGTTCTCCAGGAACAACGCGACCCGGCTACCGCGGCCGACGCCGAGCCGCTGCCAGCCGGCCGCGTACGTCTCGGTCAGCTCGTGCGTCTCGCCGAACGACCAAGCGCGCGCGTCGGTGAGCAGCCAGGGCGCCTCCGGCCGGGTGCTGGCCCAACCGGGCAGGAGGTTGCTGAGCACACGCGGGTCCTGCGTCATCGGCACCACCTAAGCCCGCAGCGGATGCTGCATCCATTCGGGCAGCAGCTCCAGCAGTCGAATCGATGCGTGATCACGGGGCAGGTCGCCGCTGAGCACGGCGGCGAAGACGGCGGTCATGCCGCCGGCGATGTAGGTCTCCTCCGCCGCGGCTTCGGCGCCCTCCGCGGCGGCCGAGTCGTCGAACTCCACCCGGAACGAGTGGACCTGACGGCGGATCACTTCCCCGACGCCGGACAGCCCCGAGGAGGCAACCCACGCCGAGGCGATCCGGTAGAGCCCAGGGTGGGCGTCGAAGAACTGGAGGATGTTGTCAAGGGTTCGGGCACCGACCACCTCGGGCCGGAGTCCTTCGTGACGGCCCCGGTAGTCGACCTCGCGCAGCCGTTCCAACTGCTCGTCGATCGCGTCGACCGCCAACTGCTCGACGGACTCGAAATGGTTGTAGAAGGTCGCCCGGTGAACGTTGGCCGCCCGGGTGACCGTCGAGACGTTGGGCGTGGCGTCGGAGGCCTCGCCCAGCCGGCCGATCGTGGCGATGAGGGCGGCCCGCGAGCGCTCCGCTCGCGGGTCCTCGGTGCGATCCAGTGCCTGAGTCATCGATCGGGAGCGTAAACTACTAATCGACACTTGTCGATTAGTTTCTTGAGTGCCAAGCTGACCGTCATGACCGCTATGCCGATCGAGTCGACAAGAGCAGTCGTCGACGCCTGGTACGACGCTGCGCTCCGGGGCGATCTGACGGCGATCACCGCCCTGCTCGACCCGGATGTCGTGATCCACGAGGCCGATTCCCTGCCCTACGGCGGCGAGCACGTCGGCCGCGACGCCGCGCTGGCGCTGCTCGGCACCTTGTTCGCCGGCGTCGACCGGGACGCCGTGGTCATCGAGCAGATCATGTGCAACGACGTCGCGGCGGCGGCCATGCTCCAGGTGCCGTTCAAAGCACCCGACGGCACGAACGCGGTCGTGCTGGTCTGCGAGACCTTCGAGATCCGCGCCGGGCAGATCACCCGCGTCCGGCCCTACTACTTCGACACCGCCGCGCTCCTCGCCGCGATGGCCTGACCCCGCCGGTCGGCGCTACCCGAGCTTGGACGGCCGCAGGCCGTACCGACCCCCGAAGGCCGGTAGGTCGTTGAGGGTCTGGTAGCCGGGTGCGGACTGGACAACAGCTGCAATCGAGTTCACACAGCGGGCCGCGGTCATGACAACCGCGTCGTCGAGCGCGGTGCCGGTGCCGCCCGGCTGACCGAGCGGGAAGTCCCCGCGGTACGGCGGCATCGCGTCCATCTCGATCCGATAGCCGCCCTGGTCTCCGATGGTCGGCCAATCGGGAGCCATGTCCGGGCCCATCCGGTTGACGTGATTGATGGTGATGCGGTCCTCGCCGTCGACGACGCCTGCCAAGCTCCACAGGGTCGCGCCGATGGTCCCGGCCTCGATGTGAGTGCCGCCGGCGACCGTGAACGTACGCGGCGAGAGGTAGAAGTCGGCGTCCAGGCGGATGTCCTCGAGCTCCACGCCCAGGGCATCCGCGATCAGCCACGGTGCACATCCCCAGGATGCGCGCAGTGACTCCATCATGGTCGCGTCAAGATCCTGCGGCCGCATGCCGAAGCCGAGCTCGTTCATCACCGCGGGGACCGGATAGTTCGAGTAGTCGATGAATTCCCAGGTCCGGACCTGGGACAGGGCCGCGACCGAACTGGTCATGACTGCGGCCAGCGCATCGCAGATGAACCCCGGATCGACCCCGGTGAAGAAGACGCTCGACCCGCCCTTGGCGCACGCCGCGTTGAGCCGAGCGATCAGCGATGCGCCGTCGGCGAGGTGCCGGTAGTGCATCGCCGCGGCGATGGGGCTGACCACGTTCTTACCGCTCTCCAGGACCGGCACCAGCTCGTCGACCCAGGCGGCCGCTGGACTTCCCGGGATCGTCGGGTCCTTGAGTGAGACACGTGGCATGAAGACCACCGCGTCGGCTTCGAGCGCGAGAAGCTCGTCGACGGCCGTGGTCGCGAGCACTCCGACCGGCTCGCGGCCGGCCAGCTCACCGGCGTCGACTCCCACCTTCGCGGCCGTGCCGCACTTGACTCCGACCAGCTCGAGCCCCGTGGCGTCCAGCACCTGTCGCAGCGCCCAGGTGCCGACGCCGCCCACACCCCACTGGATGACCCGATACGGAGCCATGGTCAGTTCCTCTCCCAGGTAGTTTGGATATAATATATCATGTCTGCTAAATGAAAGGCCACCAAGTCCCGGTGTTCGGGGTGCGCCGGGAGGGGGCATGCTCTGCGCATGGGGTTCAGCGCGGCGCACTTGGCGACCTACCGCGGCGCCCGCCTGCCCGACCTGCTCGGGCCGAACGTGCGACTGCTGTTCGTGGGGATCAATCCGGGCCTGCTGACCGTCGCGGTTCAGGCGCACTTCGCCCGGCCGGGCAATCGGTTCTATCCCGCGCTGTACCGCGCGGGGATAACCGATCGGTTGATCGTCGCCAAGGACGGCTACCTACCGGACGACGTGGCTCACCTGACGGAACGCGGCGTCGGAATCACCAACGTCGTCGAGCACGCGACCGCCCGCGCCGAGGAACTGACTGGACCGGAATTGATCGCCGGCGGACTAGCACTGGTGGAGCGGGTGGCCCGTGTCCGACCTGCGGTGGTCGCGGTGCTCGGACTGACCGCCTACCGCGTCGCGTTCGACCGGCCGAAGGCCGGAGCAGGTCGCCAACCCGAAGACATGTCGGGGGTGCAGTTGTGGGTCGCCCCGAATCCCAGCGGGTTGAATGCTCATGCCAGCCTGGACAACCTGGCCACGGCCTACCGGGAGATCGCGACGGCCGCCGGGATCGACGTCCGGCAGATCTGAACTACACCGGCTTGTCGTGCGGTGTTCCCACTTCACGCAGGTTACGAAGTGCCAGCACGAGGGAGTCCGTCAGGGACTCGCTGGCGTACGGCAGGCCGACGTCCGCACAATGTGCCCGCACGACCGCACCGGCACGGCGCAAGTTCGGGCGCGGCATGCTCGGGAACAGGTGATGTTCGATCTGATGGTTCAGCCCACCCAGCAGCCAATCGGTCGTGACGCCGCCTGAAACGTTGCGCGTGGTGAGGACCTGTTTGCGAAGGAAGTCCCAACGCGAGCCGTTCGGCGGCATCGGCATGCCGGTGTGCCCGGGGACGAACGCGATTCCCAGGTGCAGGCCGACCAACGCCTGGTGGGCGGCCACGAAAACGGCAGCCCGGCCGGGACCGAGGATGAACAGCAGGCCGCCGAGGTAGGCGAACAGGTGGGCGAGCTGCAACACCAACTCCCGGGGCCGACGAACCGCCCGGAGGCCCGCGACCCGCAGGTTCAGCGCCTCCAGCAGCAGCAGCGGGAACAACAGCTCCGCTTGGTGTCGCGCGGCCCAGACACCGAATCGGCCGCGCCGTTCCCCGGCCTGCTCCTTGGTCCAGATCACCACACCGGGCGCGACATCTGGATCCTCGCCGACCAGGTTGGGATTGGCGTGGTGCAGGGCATGCTTGGTGGCCCACCAGCGCGAGCTGAATCCAGTGACCACATCACCCAGACACAGCGCGAGCGCCCGGTTGACCCGCGCTGTCCGGGCAACCTGACGGTGGCTCACATCATGGCCGAAGAAGGCGAGCCGGGTGGTGAACAGTGCGGCTGGTGCGGCCAGGAACAGCGCCCACCAGGTCTTGCCGACGGCCCAAACGGCGGCCCAGACGCCGATGAAGGCGGCGAGATCGACCAGGAGCAGAACCGTGTAACGCAGCCGCCGCGGCCGCAACAATCCGCGTGCCACCACCACCTTCCGCAAGGCGGCGAACTCGGTGCCGGAGGACGCGGCCCGCTGCCGGTCCACGGAGCGTTCGGGGCGGCCCTGCTCGTGCGGTGGCGCCGTCATGGCGATGCAACCTCTCGGCAGAGCCCGCGAGTCGCGAAACCGCGTACGAGCGTCGCCAAGGTTCTGGAGCAACACCTGGCCCGAGGGGCGCCGGACCTGTCTTGAGACTACGGCCTTTTCGGGATTGCGGATACGCGACCGCGCCGCCCGCCGCCACCGGATGGGTCGACAAGCCCGTGATCTGCGTCAACGGGTCCAGGACGGAAGGATTTATGTCCCACCCGGCGGATTGCCTGCGGCGGTAGGCTCGTGCCCGGAGCGCCGGGAAGCCTGGTCGGCATGTCGTCGACCCATGCCGAGGTATTGATGAGCGGCACGCCGCCCCGTTTGCTCCCCGCGCTGTCGGACTGGCGCCGCGAGGCGATGCGGACCAACCTGTGGCTGGTACCCAGTATCGAGACTGCGGCTGCCGCAGCCCTGTTCGCCGTTACCGTCACGATGGACCGGTCGGTGTACGGCGGAAGTCTGGCCCTTCCGGGTTGGGTGAACAACGGCTCGGCGGACGCCGCCCGCACGATCCTCACCGCGATCGCCGCGGCCGTGGTAACCGTGGTCAGCCTCGTGTTCTCGATCACGATCGTCGCGTTGACACTCGCGTCGAGTCAGTTCGGTCCGCGGATGTTGCGCAACTTCATCCGCGACCGGACCACTCAGCTGACGCTGGGTACCTATGTGGCCACGTTCGTCTACGCCGTCCTGGCACTGGCGTCGATCGGCCCGGGTGGCCACGGGGACTTCGTCCCGCACCTGTCCATCACCGTTGCGCTGGGGTTGCTGCTGATCGACGTCGGGGTCCTGATCATCTTCATCCACCGGATCGCAGTGTCGATCCAGCTGCCCCAGGTGATCGCCGGGATAGCCGACGAACTGGCCGAGGCCATAGATCTCGAGTTCCGTCCGGCAGGCAAAGCGGTCGTGCCGCTGCAGAGCGGCCTGTCTGTCACCGAACTGGCATTACGGATGGCCGAGTCGGGCGCGCCGGTCCCCGCCGCTCGCAGCGGCTATCTCCAATTCGCGGCCCACGACGCATTGGGCGATCTGGCCACCCGACACGATGCGGTGATTGCCCTGGCCCACCGGCCCGGTCATTTCGTGGTGGAGGGCCTGCCGTTCGCGACCGTCTGGCCACCGCAGGCCGCGGCTGCCGTGGCGGCGGCGGTCGCCCGGGGGAACTTCACCGGACCGAACCGGACCCTGGCCCAGGACCTCACCTTCGCGATCGACCAACTGGTCGAGATTGCCCTCCGAGCCTTGTCACCTGCGGTCAACGACACGTTCACTGCACTGACCTGCATCGACTGGCTCGGTGACGGCTTGGGCAGGCTGAGCGCCAAGTGGCAAGCCCCCGAGCCACGGCGGGACCGGCAGGGCCACATCCGGGTGATCCCGGCCGAGACCCGCTACGAGCGATTCGTGCAACGCGCGTTCGACAAGGTCCGACAGGCGGCGACCGGCATGCCGGCGGTGCTGATCCGGCAGCTCGATGCGCTTGCCCGGATCGGCGCCAAGGTACCGGCCGGTCTGGACCGGGGGGTGTTGATCGAGCAGGCGGAGTTGATCCGGCGGGCGGCCGAGTCATCCGTCTCCGAGCCCGCGGACCTGGCCGACGTGCTGCGGCGGTACGACCTGGCGATCGCCGTACTCAAATCCGACCCGGGCGAGGGCAGCGGAACCTCGAAATGAGGACTGCCCGTCAAGGACGCGTACCGATCCCGGGCAACTGCGTCAGGGTCGCGTAGCCAGGTCTTGGTTGCCGCCCGGGTCCGACCTAGCGTCACCGACAGGGCCCGACCCGACGCCGGCGTCGGTGTCCGGCCCCGGTATCTGAACTGACGGGCCGTCAGGCGGAGAGCTGTCGCCACCGAAGGTGAGGACCGTCACAACTCAGGTGTCAGCGACTTGTTGACACATCCAACGGGGGAAGGAGTGACGATGTCCAAGAAGAAGGGCAAGAAGAGCAAGAAGAAGTGAACAAGGTCGTCGGCGACGACCGCCTCCACGGCAGGTCGTCGCCGAC
>DATASX010000042.1 GCA_036269075.1 Sporichthyaceae bacterium | reverse complement strand
CATGTGGGAGTTCCGCAACCGCAACATCTTCGGCGCGACCGCGTTCTCGACCTACGGCGGATTCTGGATCGGCCTGGGCCTGTACGTGGAGCTCGTCGCCGGCAAGGCGAAGAACGAGGCACAGATTCACGACGACCTCGGCTGGATCCTGCTCGCCTTCGCGATCTTCAACAGCTACATGTTGTTGTGGAGCACGCAGGTCAACACGGCGGTGTTCATGGTGTTCCTCACGTTGGAGATAACCGAGATCGTCCTGTTCATCGGTTTCTTCAACAACAACGCCGACACGATCAAGACCGGCGGTGTCATCGGCGTGGTCACGGCCGCGTGCGCCTGGTACACATCCGCCGCAGGAGTCATCAACAACATGGCTCCAAAACCGATTCTGCCGGTGGGCAAGCCGATTCCGCTGATGCGTCAGGCCTGAGCAGCCGGCGTTACGCCCTAGCTCATCGCACCACCTGCGCAGCGAAAAGCTGCGTGGGTGGTGCGCGGCATTTCCGGGGGTCGACAATGATCCGCACGCAACCTCGGCCCCGGAATCGAGAAACACCATGTCCCGTGACATCACCATCGGTTCGCTCGCCGACTTCCCGGACGGCGGGCTCGTGGCCGCCGATGCCGACGGCAGGTCGGTGATCGTGGCGCGCCGCGGCGAGAGCGTCTGCGTAGCCGCGAACAAATGTCCGCACCTGGGCTTCTCCCTGACGAAGGTCCCGGCGGGTTGAAGTAGTCCGACGGCGTCGTGCAGTGCGCCTGGCACAACTCCCGATTCGAGGTGTGCTCACCACCCTCCCGACCCGGGTCGTCGACGGCGCGGTGGTCGTCACCGTCGACTGAGACGGCCGCGCTCGACACCTGAGCTTCTCCGCGATGCAGTGCCGCGAGTGGATCCGGGGCATGCATGCTTGCGCGGATGGTGAAATGTCCGCGGCACGGCTGGTTCCGGATTCGTCAGGAGGGTGCGGCGACATGACTGTCGCAAATGATTTGTGGATCGACCTGTTGGACCCGACGCGGGAACAGGTCGAGAACTGCCTACCGGTCGAGGTGCACGACCAGGTGCTGGAACGGCTGTGCGTCTCACCGGCGCACGACGACGATCCGCGGCCGAAGTTCGAGTCCCACGGGGACTACGTCTACGGCGTGATCCTTATCGCGGTAGACGTCCCGCACGAGGACCTCGTGTACTACCAGGAAGTCGATCTGGTGCTGACCGCGCACCGGCTGATCACCATCCGCAAGACCCCGGTGGGCGGCCGTCCGCCTTATGAGCCTGCCCTGGCGATTGCCTCGTGCCAGGCGCGCGAGGGCGTCGGCATGGTGCTCTACCACCTGATGGACGACGTCGCTGAGCGCTTTCTCGATCTGATCGACGCGCTGAACGACGAGATCGACGAGCTCGAGGACGCCATCGACGAGTGGTCGGCGGAGCGCGTCCGCACCCGGATCTCCGACCTGCGCCACGACCTCCTGCACGTCCGCCGGGTGCTCGCACCGCTGCGCGACGCGGTCCGCCAGGTCGTCGACGGACGCATCGGGCTCACCGACGCCGCCGAGGTCTTCACCCATGAGGTCCAGCTGAACTACGCCGCGGCGTACGACAAGCTCTTGCGCTCGACCGACGGTCTGGAACTGGCCCGAGACCTGATCGCCTCGGCCCGGGACTTCCATCAGGCCAAGGTCGCCAACGATCAGAACGAAGTTATGAAGAAGTTCACCGTGATCACCTCGACGATCCTGATCCCCACTTTCATCGTCGGCCTCTACGGGCAGAACTTCACCCTGATCCCCGAACTGAAGTGGCACTACGGCTACGCCTACAGTTGGGCGCTCATGGTCGTCTGCACGACCGTTCAGCTGGCCATCTACAAGAAGCGGGGCTGGCTCTGACGGGGGAGCCAGGCCTCAGGCGGTGAGCTCGCGGATCCGGTTGCCGATCTCGGCGGCGACCGGGTCGATGTCGGCCAGCGTTGAGCTGCCGGTGATGCCCAGGCTGGCCAGCATCTGCGGCAACGCGGCCGGGTCGAACCCGGTGGTGCGGGAGAGCCGGTCCAGGTCGCCGACGAAGCGGATCCGTCCGGTCAGGAACGCGCCCAGGGCGGCGTTGGGCTTCTGCGTGACCAGCAGGTCGTAGGCCGTCGGGTAGTCGAGCGTCACGGTCAGGTCCGGATCGGGCAGCGCGCCGACCTCGAGTGTGAGCCCCTGCGGGCCGGAGTCGGCGTGCGCGTGAATCACACCGTCGTGCGCGACGGTCTCCGGGGCCTCGGTCACCTCGAGATTGATCCGAAGCTCCGGGATGGGCACCTCGGGCAGTTGCCCGGCGTACTCGTCGCGGACCGCACGGACCGAGTCGATCCAGTCCGCGGACAAGAACTCGTGCCCCATGTCTCCTCCGAGCCTCCGACACGATGTGGGCGTAGCCCTTCCTACCACGAGTCGGATTACCTCGCCGGCCACCGCTGTGCCGACACTCAGTGCCAGGCCTGCGACACATCGAGATGTCCGAAAAATGTCTCGCGGGAGGGTTACAAACCTACTCAGCATCGGGTTATTGTGCATCTCGGTTGCCCTCGCCGTCCAGAGGCGGGGAGACCGGGTTCGCCAGGCCGGAAGGGGAGATCGACGTGGGGATCAACCCGACCGCCACGCCGCCGCCGCGGGCGGAACCGCCGCGGCGGCGGCCCGGCCGTCCGGTCGGGTCGACGGCGGGCCGATCGGTGCGCCGCGGCGAGTACCTCGAGGCGATCATCGACGCGATCCGGCGCATCGGTCCCGAGGCCACGTTGGCCGAACTCGCCGCCGGCGCCGGGATGAGCAAGCCGGTCCTCTACGACCACTTCACCGACCGTCTCGGGCTGACCGCCGCCGTCGTCGGCGAGCTCGTGCAGAACGTCGCGGCCGACGCGTTGCTCGCGGTGCTCTCCGGCGGCGAGCCCGAGGAGCTCCTGGCCAAGGCCTTCGACGTGTTCGTCGCGTTCGTCGAGCAGGAGCCGCAGATCTACGGTTGGGTGCTGCGCGGCGTCCGGGAACTTCCGGCGGCCGGGCTGAGCGAACTGCCGATGGCGATGGCCGCGGGCAACAACCTCTCGATGGTCATCGGTTCGGTGATGCGCGGCGCGGGCGTGGACTCCGGGGCGGCCGAGCCGTGGGCGTTCGGCATCGTGGGCTTTGTGCTCTCGGCCACCGAGTGGTGGCTGATCCGGCGTTCGATGAGCCGCTCGGACTTCGTCGACTACCTGGCGAAGTTCGTCTGGGGCGGCCTGTCCTCCAGCGGCGTGGAGCGCATCAACGTCGCCGCCGTGCTTTCCGCGCTGCCCGCGGTGATCGAGGCCGCGCAGGCCGTCGTCGACAGTCCCGAACTGCATCCGCAGGCCCCGCCGAAGGGAAAGCGCTCGTGACTGCCGTGCCGCCGCCGTTGCCGGACCTGGACGAGCTGGCCAAGGGGTCCGCCTGGATGAAGGCTCGCGACGGGCTGGCCGAGGAACTGGCGAGCCTGCGCGTGCACGCCGAGCGCACGGTGCCGCGGATCCGGCGGCAGGCGCAGTCGCTGGCCCGGCCGCAGCTGAGCGGGCCGACGATCCTCGCCGTGCTGCGCACCTTCCTGCGATTCTGCTTCTTCGCCGTGCTCGGCCTGTTCGACGCCGGTCGCGGCCGGTCCTCGGCCGGGGTGCGGCGGGCCCAGCAGTTGGTCGCCGCCGGCGGTCCAGCTTATGTGAAGGTCGGTCAGTCGATCGCCACGGCCAACGGCTTGTTGCCCGACGAGTGGGTCGCCGCGTTCGCCTGGTGCCGCGACGAGGTTCCGGCGATGCCGTCCGGTGCGGCGGAGCGCGCCGTGCAGGCTTCGCTGGGACGTCCGATCGGCGCGGTGTTCCGCTCGTTCGACCCGGTGCCGCGGGCCGCGGCCAGCATCGCGCAGGTGCACGAGGCCGTCCTGCTCGACGGCACCGAGGTGGTCGTCAAGGTGCAGCGGCCGGGGTTGCGCAAGCGGTTCGGCTCCGACTTCCGCGTGATGTCCGTGCTCGCCGCCGGCGCCGAGCGGGTGAGTGCCTCGGCCCGGATGAGCAACGGGAAGGAGGTCCTGCCGCTGGCCGCCGAGTTGGTGCTGGCCGAACTCGACTTCCGCCTCGAGGCCCTGAACATGATCCACATCGCGGTGGCCGGCGAGGACGCGGGCACCGGATTCGTTCGGGTGCCGCAGCCGATCCCTGGCCTGGTCACCGCCGAGGTGCTGGTGATGGAGCGGGTCCCCGGCGTCCCGTACACCGCGGCGCGGGAACGATACGGCGACTCGGTCGACGGTGCGGCCCTGCTGCGGCTGGCCGCGGCCGGGGTGCTCGAGCACGCCTTGATCTACGGCGTCTTCCACGGCGACCTGCACTCCGGCAACGTGCTGATCACCGAATCGGGGACGATCTCGTTGGTCGACTACGGCGTCTGCGGGCGCATCGACGCTCGCGAGCGTGCCCTGCTGGTGCGGCTGCTGGTCGCCTCCATGCGACAGGACTCGCGCGGTCAGATCCTGGCCGCCGCCGAGATGGGCGCGTTGCCGGCCGGCGTCGACCTCGAGGCCGCGATCGCCGAACTGAACAAGTACCAGTCGCTGGTCACCGAGTTCACCGACGCGTCCTTCGACACCCTCGATCTGACTCTGATCACCCGTCAGATGCGGGCGGTGCTCGCGTCGCTGTTGAAGTTCGGCTTCAAGGCGCCCAAGGAACTCGTGCTCTTCTCCCGCAACCTGCTCTACCTCAACGGCTTCGCCGCGGCGCTCGCCCCGGAGGCGAACATGCTGCGCGAACTAGAGGCGCTGCTGGCGCACATGACCGGCAAGTACCCGCGGGAGCTCACCACGATCCTGCTCGGCGCCATCGTGCAATCGCCTGGAGAGGCACCGGCATGACCGGATTGCATCGAGCTCCCCGAGCGCGCCGCGGCATGATCCGTGGCTCCGCCTTGGTTGCCGTCGTCGGGCTCAGCGCCGTGGTTGCCGCGCCGGTCGCGGCGCAGAACACGTTCGTGCCCGGCACCGGGACTGCCTCGGCAGGGGTGGCCCGGATCGAACTGCGTTCCTCCGGCGCGGCCATCGGCGTCGGGCTCGGAGTGGCCCGCAGCCACTTCGCCGGTATGCAAGGCAACGCCGAGGCGGCCGGCGTGGACCTCGGGCTGTTGGACACGATGTCGAAGACCCCGTTGGCATGCGGGTACTCACCGGGCACGATGCTCCCGCCGGGTTCTGTCCCGTCCCGGGTCGTGGTCTCCTCCGGCGATGGCGCAAGCGAGAAGCGCACCGCGTCGGTGGGAGCTGGGACGCCGCTGCAGTTCGGGACCCAGTACGGCGCCGCCGCCCCGGACTCCTCCGCGACCGCTGCCGTCGACGGAATGAGCTTCGACCTGCCCGGTCTGATCCACCTCGTCGGCGGCACGGCCTCCTCGGCGGCGAAGCTCGTTCCCGGGTCCCAACGGCAATCGGACGCCGCCAGTGCGCTCTCCGAGCTCTCGTTGGCCGGTGGGCTGGTCCGGCTGGGCGGGCTGAACTGGACGGCCGATCACCGCAGCGGCGCGCAGTCCCAGGCGACGGCCGGGTTCTCGGTCGCCTCGGTCAGCGTCGGGGGACAGCCGCTGCCCACCGGGGATCCGATGCAACTGCAGGCGGCGATGGACGCGGCCAACACCGCGCTGGCCTCGACCGGCCTGTCGTTGAACCTGCCCGCGGTGACCCGTAGCGCCACCGCGCTGGCCGTCAGCCCGCTGCGGTTGTCGGTGGCGGCCACCCCGGCGGTCCGCGCGGCGTTGGGCGCGACGCTGGTTGCGATCCAACCGTTGCGGACTCAGCTGTTGACCCTCGTGAAGCCGTTCCAGATGAACCCGGACTGTGGCCTGGCGAAGGCGGTCGGCTTCGGTTACCTGTTGGTCGACCTGGTCTCGCTGGCGCTCGGCGACGACGGCGCGGTCGATCTCGACCTAGGCGGTGCTCGGGCGGGCACGGACGGCACGGCCTACGCCGACCCGTTCGCGTCCGGCTTCGGTCTCATCCATCCGACCGGCACGTCACCGCTTCCCGCGGCCGCCTCGCCGGTGGCACAGCCGGTCGCCGGTGCAGCCCCGACCGCCGTCGTGCCCGAGGGGGCCGTGCCGGTCGCGACCCAGCCGGCGGCCCGGCCGGTGGCGCTGGCGCCCACGGCGCTGTCGTGCCGCTCCACCCATGCCGGCGGAGGCTGCACGACCACCCACGGAAAGCTCGCCGCCTGGCTGTTGGTGTGCCTGATCGCGCTGCTGGCCGCCGCCGACCGCATCCGGGCTCGATTCACCTGAGCTTGCGTCAGTTCCCACCCCGCACCGTAAAATCGGAGGTCTGCGCGATGAAGCGATCGCCTCGTCGAACCCGAACTCTGGGCGGAACACCGCGCCGCCTGTTCGGCGGCTACGGGCCGCTGCTGGCCTTGGCAGTGGCATTCCTGCTGATCGTCACCCTGGTGCCGACAATCGCCCGCCAGGAGCTCGTCGAGGCCGCGCAGAGCAGCGACGCCGGCAGCCCTGCCGCAGCCACCACCACGGCGGCCGCGCAGGCGGCACGGGCCCATGGCGCGGCGGCGGCGGGCAAACCGGTCGCCGCGAGCGCGGCGCGACCGGGCGCGGCCGCACCGGGGGCGCCGGGCAGCCCGGCCGGTCCGTGCGCCGACCGAACCGTCCAGGTCGTCGGCGACCCCTACTCCCCGCCGTGCATCGCCTGGCCGAAAGGCAAGGACAACGGTGGCGCGACCAGTCGCGGCGTCACCAAGGACACCATCAAGATCTCCTTCCGCATGCCGATCGAGAACATCAGCGACTACGAGAGCGTGATCCGGCAACTGGCCGGCGACAAGGCCGACTCGATCCCCACGCCGACCGAGGCTGACGTGCGGCGCACCATCCAGGACTACATCACCTATTTCGAGCGCAACTTCCAGACCTACGGTCGAAAGATCGAGATGGTCGAGTGGAAGGGCAAGGGCTCGGTCATCAACGAGATCGTCGGTGCCGGGCAGGAGGCGGCCCAGGCCGACGCGATCAAGGCCGCCCAGGAACTCAAGGTCTTCGCCGACGTCAGCGCGTTCACCCAGCCGTACAACGATGCGCTCGCCCGGCAGGGCGTGGTGGCGATCGGCGCGCCGTACATGTCGCGGCAGTGGTTCGCCGCCCATCAGCCCTACAGCTGGAGTCCGTTCCCGGACTGCACCTCGCTGTCCGAGACCATCGCGGAGTACCTGAACAAGCGGGTGTTCGGGCACCCGGCCGACCACGCAGGCCCGGGAATCGCCGGTAAGCCCCGCAAGATCGGGCTGATCGCACCGGACAATCCCGAGTACCAGCAGTGTGTGGATGCCGGCGAGAAGATCATCAACGCCGCGGGCAACAAGGCCCAGCGCTACAACTACACGCTCGACCTGGCCACGCTGTCCGACCAGGCCAACAACCTCGCCGCGAAGCTGAAGCAGGACGGCATCACCACCGTCGTGCTGGCCACCGACCCGCTGCTGCCGCTGCTGCTCACCTCCCGGATGAGCCAGCAGAACTACTACCCGGAGTGGGTGGTCACCGGCACCGCATTGACCGACCTGGACGTGGTGGGGCAGTTCTACGACGCCTCGCAGTGGAAGCACGCCTTCGGGTTGAGCATGCTCGGCGAACAGCAGCCGCAGGGCGCCAGTTATGCCTACGCCGCAGCGAAATCCGTCGACCCGAACCACGAGCCGATCTTCGGTGCCGACCTGCTGTACTACTTCATGTACCTGGTCGCCACCGGCATCCAGATGGCCGGACCCGACCTGACCCCGCAGACCTTCGCCGCGGGCATGCGCGCCTATCCCGGCGGCACCGGACCGGCGGGCACGTGGGGTTACCCGAAGGGTCAGTACAGCCCGTACCGCGACGCCCGCGAGATCTGGTGGGATCCCAACCAGATCTCGGCGTTCAACAACGCCCCCGGCCGTTACGCGTCGACGAACCAGCGTTACAAGCCGGGCTCGTGGCCGGTCGGCCCGGCCGCGCCGCAGCAACTGCAGATCCCCGCACACGCGTCCACCGCACCCGAGGAAAAGCGATGACCCGCCGGGGTGACGCCCCGTCAGGTACCGAGCTCCTGCGCCGCTTGCCGACCGGCCCGACCGCTGCGGTGTTCGGCGCGGTGGGCGCCCTGCTGATCGCGAGCCAGGTCGCGCCCGGTCGCGTGCCGCTGGGTGTGGTCCTGCTCGGCGCTCTGATCGGCACCGGCAACGGGCTGCTGGCCGTCGGTCTGGTGCTGACCTACCGCAGCCACCGCATCGTGAACTTCGCGCTGGCCGGCATCGGCGGGCTCGGCGCGGCGTTGGCGATCGGCCTGCACCTGGGTCGCGGCGTGCCCTGGCTGATCGCGATCCTGCCCGGCCTCGGGCTCGGTCTGCTGGGCGGTGCCGTGGTGGAACGCGTCGTGCTGCGCCGGTTGGAGCACTCGCCGCGACTGGTGGTCACCGTGGCCACGATCGGCCTCGCCCAACTGTTCGCTGCGGGTCAGGCCGTCGCGCCCAAGATGCTCGGCGGACCCGTGCTGGTCGGGGCGTTCCGTACCCCGCTGACCCGTCTGCGGCTGCACGTGAACCCGTTGCTGATCTCCGGAGACGACCTGCTGCTGGCGGCGGTGGTCCCGTTCGTGCTGGGCGGGCTGACCTGGTTCCTGATGCGCACCGACGCCGGTGTGGCGATCCGCGGTATCGCGGAGAACGGCGAACGTGCTCGCCTGCTGGGAATCCCGGCACACCGCCTTTCCCTGTTGGTCTGGACCGTTGCCGGTGGGCTGGCCGCGCTGACCGTCACGCTGCGCGCGCCGTCCGACGGTCTGAACCTGTCGATCGCGTCCTCCGGCCCGCAGGTGATGCTGCCCGCGTTAGCCGCGGCAGTGGTGGCCGGGCTGCGGTCGTTGCCGCGGGCGTTCGGGGCCGGCGTCGCGCTCGGCGTGCTCGACCAACTGGTCCGCTGGAACAGCAGCAAACAGTCGCTGACCTCGGTGGTTCTGCTCGCTGTGCTCGGCGTCGTGCTGCTGGCCCGGCGCCCGGACCGCGGGCGTGCGGAGGCTGCCGGGGCCGAGGGCACCTGGGTGAACCTCGGTTCGGTGCGGGCCCTGCCCGCGGCGGTGCGCGCCCTCCCGGAGATCCGGTTGGCGGGCGCCACGTTGTGGATCGCGGCCGGCGCCGGCCTGCTCGGCCTGGCGTTGCTGGGATCTCCCAGCCAGCTCAACGTCGCGACGGTGGCTTCCTGCTACGCGGTGGTGACCGTATCGCTGGTCGTGCTGACCGGGTGGGCCGGAACAGTGAGCCTGGGTCAGATCGCGATCCTGGGCGCAGGCGCGACCGTGGCCGGCGACCTCATCGCGAAGTGGAACGTCGACTTCTTCGTCGCGATGGTGGCCGGGGGAGCGGCCGGTGCCGTGGTGGCCGTGGTGCTGGCGATCCCCGCGCTGCGCGTCGACGGACAATTGCTCGCAGTCACCACGCTGACGTTCGCGGTCGCGGTCGACACGTTCTTCCTCAACCCGACCAACTTCCCCGCGCTGGTGCCCGGCGCTTTCGACCGGCCGGTGCTGTTCAACCGGTGGGACATGCGATCCGAGCGGGTGCTCTATCTGGTCGGGCTCGCGCTGCTGGCGTTGGCCGTCGTGGTGGCGCGAAACCTGTCCCGTGGGCGGACCCGGCGCACGATGATCGCGGTGCGGGACAACCCGCGCGCGGCCGCGGCCGCCGGCGTCGACGGGATCCGCTCGAAACTGACGGCTTTCGTCGTCTGCGGCGTGCTGGCCGGGATGGCCGGGGCGATCCACGCCAGTGCATTGGGCGCGGTCGGCCTGCACACCTACAACACCTCGCTGTCGCTGTTCGCGTTCACCACCGTGGTGATCGGCGGCGTGAGCTCGGTCGGTGGAGCGCTGGCGGCAACGACGTCGCTCTACCTGCTGATCTACTGGCTGCCGCAGCTGCAACTCGTCGCGACCGGTGCCGGAGTCCTGCTCGTGCTCCTGCTGCTGCCCGCCGGGATGGCCGGTGCCGGCGCCTCGCTGCGCGACCGGTTCGCGCTGCGCATCGCGCGCCTGCACCGCATCGAGTGGGACCCGGACAGCGTCGCCCCCTCGACGCCACTGGTGACGGCACGCCGGGCCGTCGACGACGTCGGAGAACCCGACACGCCGGCACAGGTCGAGGGATTGGCGCTGGGGTGCCGGGGCGTCGAGGCGCGTTACGGGGCCAACCAGGTGCTGTTCGGCGTCGACCTCGACGTTGCTCCGGGCGAGATCGTCGCGTTGCTCGGCACCAACGGCGCCGGCAAGTCCTCGCTGCTGCGTGCGCTGTGCGGGTTGCTGCCCCGGACGGCCGGCGAGGCCTGGCTTGCGGGACGTTCGCTGGACGACGTGGCGCCGGAACGGATCGCCGCTGCCGGCCTGGCGTTGATGCCCGGCGGGCGCGGGATCTTCCCCACCTTGACCGTCACCGAGAACCTGCGGCTGGCGACCTGGCTCGTGCGTCACGACGCGACGGCTGTGACCCAAGCCCGCCGGCAGGCGCTGGAGCTCTTCCCGCCGCTGGCCGCCCGATTGGACACCCGGGCCGGCGACCTGTCCGGTGGCGAGCAACAGATGCTGTCGCTGGCCATGGCGTTGGCGGTCCGCCCGCAGGTGCTGTGCATCGACGAGTTGTCCCTCGGCCTCGCGCCCGCGGTGGTGGCCCGCCTGGTCGAGGTCGTCCGCGCCATCAACGCCGACGGCGTGACCGTCGTGGTGGTCGAGCAGTCGGTCAACGTCGCGCTGCTGCTGGCCGAACGCGCGGTGTTCCTGGAGAAGGGCCAGGTCCGCTTCGCCGGCGCCACTGCCGAGTTGCTGGATCGGCCGGACATCCTCCGCGCGGTATTCCTCGGGGCTGCAGCCGGTGTCGCGCCGGGGGAACCGGTCGTGCGTGCAGCGATCGACGCGCCCACGGTCCTCGAGGCCCGCGGGCTGACCAAGCGCTTCGGCGGGATCACCGTCGTCGACGACGTCGATCTGGTCGTGCCGGCCGGGAGCATCGTCGGGTTGATCGGTCACAACGGCGCCGGGAAGACCACTGTGCTGGACCTGCTGTCGGGATTCCTCACCGCGGACGCCGGGAGCATCACGCTCGGCGGGGCCGACATCAGCGACGCTCCGCCCGCCGGTCGGGCCTGGGCCGGCCTCGGCCGCTCGTTCCAGGACGCCCGCCTGTTCCCGGCCCTGACCGTGGCCGAGACCCTGGCCGTCGCCCTGGACCGGCACCTGGCCAATCGCGACCCACTGGCGGTGGCGTTGTGGTTGCCCGCTGCGTTCGACGTCCAGGACGCCGTCGCCGCCCGCGTCGAGGAACTGCTGAGCAGCCTGGGCCTGGTCCGTTACCGCGACCACCGGACCGCCGAACTCTCCACCGGCACCCGCCGCATCGTCGAGTTGGGCTGCGTCCTGGCTCAGGCGCCGGACGTGGTGCTGCTCGACGAACCCTCGGCCGGGCTGGCCCAACGCGAGGCCGAGGCCCTGGTCCCGGTGTTGCGCCGGGTGCAGGCGGAGCTCGGCTGCGCGATGGTCGTCGTCGAGCATGACATGGCGTTGCTGGCCGCGCTGTGCGACACCATGGTCGCGCTGCAGGCCGGGCGGGTGATCGCCACCGGCCGGCCGGTCGAGGTGCTGGAGCACAGCGACGTGATCAGCTCGTACCTGGGCACCGAGCAGACGAGCATCCACCGCTCCGGCGTCCGGGTCTGAGCCGGCTCGGCCCAAGGTCGCCGGGGCGCGGCGATGGGGGCGGTCCATCGCCGCACCCCACGGCCCCGCGCCGTGTCGGCTGGGGCCGTCCCGGCTCCCATGGGGAGGGGGACCGGGACCGGACTGGGTGGGTGTGCCTGCCGTTGCTACGACAGGGAGCCCTTGGTGGAGCTCTTGCCGCGTCCGGGCAGGTTCAGCCGGCCGCCCTTGGCGCCCGCGGTGGGCAGTACGACGATGTCGCCGGGCTTCAGTGCTGGTGAGGTCACCTCGGTACTGGTGTCGCCGACCAGGCCGGGGGTCACCGGCACCGTGACGTAATCCTTACCGCGCTTCACGGTGACGACGGCCTGGTTGCCGACCGCGCGGATGGCGTTGTTCGGAACCTGGAGGACGTTGTCCTTCTCCGCGGTCGTAATTACCACAGATGAGCTCTGGCCCAATTTCTCCTCGGCGGCGTTGCCGGCGAGGTCGATCTTGACGTTGTACTCCACGACGTTGTTGATGACGGTTTCCTGCAGGTCCTGCTGCCCGACG
>DATASX010000041.1 GCA_036269075.1 Sporichthyaceae bacterium | reverse complement strand
AGGGGCTGACCCCGGCCAACCTGCGCCGGGCCACCCGCCGCGCCGTGGCCCGCGTCGACGCGGACGCTGTTGCCAAGCGCCGTGCCAAGGCCATCGCGCAACGCTCGGTGAAGATGTGGGAGATCGGGGACGGCATGTCCGGCCTGGAGGCCATCCTGCCCACCCCGGTCGCCGAGGCCGCGTGGGCGGTCATCGACGCCACCGCGCACCAGGCGATGGTCCCCAGGGGATGAGCGCGGCATCGACGCCGTCCGTGCCGACGCGCTGGTCGACTATCTGCTTCCCGCCGACCTGGCCCCCCGGATCAGCTACCAGATCCAGGTCATCTCCACCGACCCCGACCTGAACGCCGACCCCACCCGCCGCCTCCCTACCGCGGCCCAAGCCCACTACGTGAAAGCCCGTGACCAGCATTGCGTGCACCCCGGTTGCCGGGCCACCCGCACCGAGCACGACCACACCATCGCCCACACCGGCGGCGGCCCGACCCTGACCAAGAACCTCGCACTGCGCTGCCCGAAACACCACCGTCTCAAGCACCTGCCCGGCTGGTCAGCCACCCAGGACCCCGACGGCACCCTGACCCTGACCACACCGTCCGGACGTACCTACCGAACCCGGCCCCCCGACCCCCCCCGACCCCGACGGCATTGACCCACCCACCGAGCGAGTTCTCCCGCCGCTTCCTGCGATCCCGACGCCCAACGAGAGCCCACCGTTCTGATCAGGTCGGCCCGCCGCCGGGGCTCGTGGCCTGGTCGACATCGGACGGCCGTGGTTCGCCGGGCCATCCGTTCTGTTCATCTTGAGGTTGTACGGTGGCGCCCTCCTGGATGAACGTGAGGTGACCGGTTGGCGACTGAGTTCTCGACTGACGCCGCGTCAGTCCAGGACGCGCCGGCCCTCGTAGCCGAGTCCGCGGCCGCACGAATCGTCGAGTCCGAGGCCGAACGCCGGGTCTGGCTCGACACGTACGACTGGAGCCTGTTCCGCGCCGGGCTGCTGCTCGAGCAGCGCACCCGCGGCGCCGACGCCACCCTGGTGCTCTCCGACCTGGCGGGCAACCCGGTGGGCCGCACGCCCGTCGGAAAGCGTCCGGTCTCCGAGCGCAGCCTGCCTGCCGGACCGATCGCCGACCGCGTGCTGCCGCTGACCGGGATCCGCGCCCTGTTGCCGCGGTTGGCCGCGGAGGGCCCGACGTCGCTTCTCGCCGTCCTGGACGTCGAGGAGAAGACCGTCGTACGGATCGCGGTCGACGGCCCGTTCGTCGCAGACGGCGTCGTCGACGCGGCCGTCACCCGCGTGCGGGTCGAACCGCTGCGCGGCTACGACCCCGACGCCACCCGGGTCGCGAAGCTGCTGGCAGCCACACCCGGCCTGATACCGGCCGGCAGTACGTTGTTCGCGTCGTTGGCCGTCGCCGGCGGTCTGAAGCCGGGCGCGTTCCGATCCAAGCCGGACTCCAAGTTCGCCGCTGACACCCCGGCCGGCGCCGCCTTCGCCGACACACTGGGGCAACTGCTGGGGATCGTCCGCGACAACCTCGACGGCACGCTGCGCGAGCTCGACACCGAGTTCCTGCACGACCTGCGGGTGGCGGTGCGGCGCGCCCGGTCCGTTCTTAAGGCATCCCAGGGCGTCGTCACCGAGGAGTGGCGGGGGCACTGGAGCGGGGAGTTGAAATGGCTCGGCGACGCTACTTCGACTCCCCGTGACCTCGATGTGCAGTTGCTGGATTTCGGCCCCGGCCTGTCCACCGAGGAGTTGGCGAACGTCGAGCCGTTCCGGTCGTTGCTGGAACGCTGGTGCCGACGCTCGCACAGCCAGTTGAACCGAGCACTGCGCTCGCAGCGATTCACCGATCTGTTGTCCGGATGGGAGCGCGACCTTGCCAGGCCCGGACTCGGCCCGACCACAGCCGTCCCGGTCGGTCGGGTGGCCCGCGATCTCCTCTCCCGCACCTGGGCCAAGGTCGGCAAGATGGGCGGCGCGATCACCCCCGACTCGCCCGCGGAGAATCTGCACGACCTGCGCAAGCGCTGCAAGGAATTGCGTTACCTGCTCGAGTTCTTCGCCTGCCTCTACGACGCGCGCACCTACAAGGCACTGATCGACGAGCTCAAGGTGCTGCAGGACAACCTCGGCGGTTTCCAGGACTTCGAGGCGCAATGGTTCCTGGTGCGCGACTGCGCCACCGAACTGCGCGGCACCAAGGCTTCCATCGAGTGCCTGCTCACGATGGGGGCGATGGGCCGCGATCTGAGGCACCGTCAGGATGCCGCACGCGAGGACTTCGCGGCACGGTGGGCGACCTTCCACGGCCAGGACAACCGGAAGCGCTTCGCGGACATGGTGGCCACGCAGTGAAGGTGATCGCCGCGTACAGCATCAAGGGCGGCGTCGGGAAGACCACCGCCGCCACGAACCTCTCGTGGCTCAGTGCCGCCGAGGGCCGCCGCACCTTGCTGTGGGACCTGGACCCGCAAGGCGGGGCGACGTTCCTTTTCCGGGTGCAGCCCAAGGTCAAGGGCGGGGCCAAAGCGCTCATGCGCGGTGGCAAGGAGGTCGCCGACGCGATCAAGGCCAGCGACTTCCCGAACCTCGACATCCTCCCGGCCGACTCCTCCTACCGGTACCTGGACCTCTTCCTGGACGAGCAGAAGCGGCCCACCAAGCGCTTGGGCATCCTGATCGACCGCCTGGCAGAGGAGTACGACCTGGTGGTGATGGACTGTGCGCCGAGCGTCTCGCTGATCTCGGAGAACATCGTCCGGGCGGCCGACCTCGTGGTCGCCCCGGTACTGCCCTCGCCGTTGTCGTTGCGGACGCTGGACCAGTTGGCCGCCTTCGCCGACGAAACCCCCGGGCGAACCCCGCCGATCCTCGCCTTCCTCTCGATGGTCGACATGCGTCGGCGAATGCATCGCGAGATGTCCGAGCACGTCCCGGACAAGCGGATCGAGATGGCCCGAACCGCGATCCCGGCAGCGGCCGTGGTGGAGCAGATGGGGACCCACCGCGCCCCGGTCGTGCAGTGGGCGCCGCGCAGCAGCGCCGCCCGGGCCTACGCGGCCTTGTGGCGCGAGGTGTCCGACCGCGTCAAGTCCGGGAAGCACGGCGCGCCGTACCAAGGTCACTGACCGCCCGGCGCCGGCGGCTACGGTGCCTAGATGATGATGATCTCGGCGCCGGTGCAGGTGTATGTCTCCGACGCAGCTGACTGGTGGGTCCGGGCCGGCAGCTTTGCCGCGGTGGCCGCGGTGGTCGTGGCGCTGTTCGTGTCCCGCCGCACCTTTGTTCACAATCGGAAGTTGATCCGCGAGCAGTGGGAGCTGGACAAGAAGACCCAGACCTACGAGGAGGTGCTGGCGCAGTGCACTCGGATCATGCAGCTCATGGAGCCGCACCCGCAGGAGCTCGCTGATCCGGAACTGCGACGGGCCGGCAAGGACCGGGTGCCCGAGCTCTACCGCGCGCTGCGGACGGATCCCGCGGTCTGTGCGATGCGGGTCCGGGTCGGTCTGCACGGAACGGACGGCGACGGGACCAACGAGGTGGCGACCCGACTGCGAGCGTTCCTCGCGACGCTGCCGGATTCCTGGGCCCGGGTCTGGGAGTGCACGGACTCCGGCGGCTTCGAGAAAGCCATGCGCGACACCAACGCGGCCTTCGCGAGGCTGGAGGAGCGGATCCGCCGCGAGTTGCACCTGCCGCGCCTGCCGGAGCCGATCCCCGCGGAGGCGCCCGCCGAGAGTCCGGCCCTGGTCTGACGTCAGCTCTTCGGCGTGGCCGGGGGCGGGGTGGTCGGCGTCGTCGCAGGCGGGGTGGGCTTCGGCGTGGGGGTCGTGGTCTTGGGCGGCGTGGCCGGGGGCGTGGTGGTCTTCGGCGGCGTGGGCTTCTTCGTGGTCACCGGCTTGGTGGTGACCGGCTTCGTCACCGGCTTGGTGGTGACCACTGGTTTGGGCGGCGCGACCGGCGGCGCGCTCGGCAACGGTTCGACGTCGACGCCGGTGGTCCTCAGGTTCGCCGCGGTGTCCGGGCGGTCGGTGAGCGCGACCTGCTCGGCGCGGGTCTTGTCGGTGGTCCCGACCGAGTAGGAGCCGGCCTTGGCCGAGGAGTAGATCAGTTGGCCCGGCGCGTCCGCGGTCGCGCTCGCGCTGTTCGGGGCCAGGTCGATCGACTGGTAGGTGCCGTCGGGGCTCGACAGCATCCAGGAGTTGATGCCGGCGTCGCCGGCGCCCGTGATCTCTTGGGCGACCTGCGTCGCGTCGTAGGTCGGGGCGCCCTGCAACCAGGGGACCAACACGGCGTTCGTGCCGAGCAGCGCGGTGTTCCAGTCCTTCAGCGCGCGGGCCACGATCGTCAGCGGGGCGGAGTTCGGCGTGGTCACGTCGTAGGCGTTGTCCGCATAGGTCGACGGGAAGATCTGCGGCGCCAACCAGTCGACATTCGCAGCCAGCTTCGCGACGTTCTGGCCCAGCGTGCTCGGGTCGAGGACGCTGGTGCCGGCGACCGCGGCGGCGACATGCCCGCCGACGGCGTCCACGGCCTTGCGGGCGGTGCCGAGGAACTGGGCGAGTTCGTCCTGGGCGTCCGTGGTGCCCAGCCCGGGCAGGACCACACCAGTCGAAGCCGGGGTCTGCACGTAGTCGAACATCACGTCGTCGAACCCGGCTGCGGTCGCCTCCTTGGCCAGGTCGATCGCGAAGTTCTGCACGTCCGCGCTGGCCAGGTTCGGGACGTCCGCAGTGGGTGCGGCGGCCGGGTGGAACGGCTGGCCGGCACTGTCCTGCGCGACCCAGTCGTGGTGCCCGTTGTCCCAGGCCCAGGCGGCCAACGTCGGGTCCTGGAAGGCGACCAGGCGGCCGACCACGCGCACGCCCAGCGCGTGCAACTGGGTGGCGACTGTCTTGGGGTCGTAGTAGTCGTGGATGTCGCCGACCTGCTTGGCCAACGGCACGGTCGAGGAGTAGTTGACCGTTCCGGTCTCGTCGCGGATGTCCAGCACGACGGTGTCGATCTGGTGGGTCGAGATCATCTGCAGGACGGCGTCATGGACGGCCGGCGTGGCCCACTGCGCGCCGGTCAGGTGCACGGCACGCATGGCGATCGGCCCGGAGGCCATTGCGGGCGCCGGGGCCGCGGCGGCGGAGGTGTCGGCGGCGACGGGCGCCGGGGCGCTGTCCCGGCCGCGCGACACACCCACGGCCGGCGGGTACACCGCGGCGGTGACCATTACCGCGAGGAACACCACGCCGGCACCGACGACGCCCTTGCGCGCCACGTCCTTGGTCGTCATAGCTGAAAAGATTCATCATCCGGGCATTGATCGCGACGGAATTGGACCGACCATGGCGGGCTCGGGAATCAGGGTTTTGGAACTGTTGCGATTGCGCGACGACATGTCGTACATAGCCCTCGCGCCGCGTTCGGTCAGCCCGAGGAGGGCATCCGGAAGTGCTTGCCGAGGGTCTCGGTCTGGCGCTGGTAGTTCGACCCGATTCCTTGCCCGTAAAGGTGCGACGGCTCGGCCAGCATCCGCTCGAAGGTGAGTTTGCAGACCCGCTGCCGGTGCTCGATCATGAACGGCACGTCGTGGGCCCGCACCTCGAGCGCGGCGGTCGAACCGAGGAATGCATCCGACGGGTCGTAGCCGAATCCCGGGTCGAAGAATCCGGCGTAATGGGTGCGCAATTCGCCACTGGTCGGGTCGTAGGCGGTCATTTCCGCCGCCAGTCGCGGCGGTACCCGCACGGCCTCGCGCGACATCAGCAGGTAGAAGTCCTTCGGCGTCAGGATCAATCGGTCACGGTCGGAGTGCGGCACGTTCTCCCAGTACGCGGCCGGGTCGGCCACGCCGATCTGGGTGAGGTCGAGCAGCGGTGCGCTGTGGCGGGCGCGGTAACCGACCGAGCGCCCACGGCCGCGCAGGTCAAGGCCGAGGAACAGGCCGTCGGCCAGCGCCAGGTCGGCGTCCGCGACCGGGGCGCCGTCGGAGAACAGGATCGGCTCGGCGCGGTGGAACTCGCGCAGTTCGTCGTCGGACAACTCGGCGCGACCGACCGAGAGCCGCATCTGGTTCAGCGACAGGTCCTCGCGGACCCGCACCGGGAACGACAACGGCACGACCTCCAGGTACAGCCCGCCGTTGTAGCCGGCGTCGATCTCGTCGAACCGCGAACTGTTGTCGGTGATGACCCGGGTGAACACGTCGGCGCGGCCGGTGGAGCTCTTCGGGTTCGCCTTGCCGCGCATGTTCGCGGGCAGCGCCAGGCGCTCCTTGAGCGGGATCAGATACGGTCGGCCGGTCTCCAGCACCGCGCCGCCGCGGTGCAGGTCGAGTTCGTCGACGATGAAGTCCTTCATCCTCATCTCGACGCTGTGCTGCATCGGCAGGAAGCTGCACTGGATGCGGTACGCGACCTCGCCGAGCCGCAGGTCGAGGCTGGCCGGTTGGATGTTCGAACGCGGGATCTTGAACTGGCCCGCGTCGATTACTCCGGCGGCCACGGCCGCCGAGAGCAGGTGATCAGGCAGGACGCCGTCGCCGGTCGGAAGGGTCAACGCCGGGCTGGATTCGAAGGACACGCTTGATCCTACGATCTGTGCCGTGGTCGAGATCGAGGTCGTCATCGGCGACATCACGCACGAGCGTGTCGACGCGATCGTCAACGCCGCCAACTCCGGCTTGCGCGGCGGCGGCGGGGTCGACGGGGCGATTCACCGCGCCGCGGGACCGGAACTCGCGCACGCCGCGGGCGCGTTGGCGCCGTGCGCCCCCGGCGACGCCAAGGCCACGCCGGGCTTCGGCCTCGACCCACCGGTCCGCCACGTGATCCACACCGTCGGCCCGGTGTGGCACGGCGGGACGAGCGGCGAGCCAGAGGTGCTGGCTTCCTGTTACCGGCGGTCGTTGGAGATCGCCGACCAACTGGGCGCGACCAGCATCGCCTTCCCGGCGATCTCGACCGGTGTCTACGGTTACCCATCGGGGGCAGCAGCACGGGTGGCGGTTGCGGCGATCCGGGAGGCAACGACTCGAGTTCGCCGGATCCGTCTGGTGGCCTACAGCGAGACGACAGCCGGCTACCTGCATGACGCCTTGGCCGAGTAGCCGAGGCCGACCGAAGGGGGAAGCGATGGGGCTGGTCAGTCGTGAGATTCCGTACCTTGACGGGGACACCGCGCTCACCGGTCAACTGTGGCTCGACGAGAGCCGGTCGGACCGCCGGCCGGGGTTGCTGCTGGTCCACGGCGCGGGGGGACTCGATGCGCACATCGCCGACCAGGCCGCTCGCTACGTCGACCTCGGGTTCGTGGTCTTCGCGCCGGACATGTTCGGCCCGGGTGCAGCCGGCGACCGGGCGAAAGCGCTCGGGGCCATCGGAGCGCTGCGGGCGGACCCCGACGCCCTGGTGGCCCGCGCTCGGGCCGGCCTGGACCAGTTGGTCGCCCTCCCGGAGACCGACGGTCGGCACGCCGCCCTCGGGTTCTGCTTCGGCGGGCTCACGGTGATCACGATGGCGCGCGCCGGGTTGCCGCTGGCCGGGGTCGTCAGCATGCACGGCGCGTTGGCCACCGCGCGGCCGGCGGCGCCGGACTCGATGACCGTCCCGGTGCTCGCCTGCCACGGCGCGGACGACCCGCACGTCCCGATGCCGGATGTGGTGGCGTTCGTGGCGGAGATGCAGGCGGCCGGCGCGGACTGGCAGCTGAACGCGTACGGCGGCGCGGTGCACGGGTTCACCCACCGCGTCGTGCCGGCGGTCGCCCCCGGAATCGCCTACCACGAGCCGACCGACAGGAGGTCGTTCGCGGCCGCCCGGCTGTTCCTGGACGAGGTCCTGAACCGAGTGGCGGTCGGCTGATGACGGGTCCGGCAGCAGTCCGCCTGGTCGGGGTGCACAAGAATTTCGGTTCGGTGCAGGCGGTGCGGGGGATCGACCTGACGGTGCCCTCCGGTCAGGTGATGGCGTTCCTCGGCCCGAACGGTGCGGGCAAGACGACCACGATCGACATGATCCTCGGGCTGGCCAAACCGTCGGCCGGCAGCGTGGAGGTCTACGGCACCACTCCCGGGCACGCAGTGCGCAAGGGGATGGTCGCGGCGGTGATGCAGACCGGCGGCCTGCTGCGCGACCTGACCGTGGCCGAGACCGTCGAGTACACCGCGTCGCTGTTCCCGGCGACCCGTCCGGTCGACGAGGTGCTCGAACGGGCCGGCATCAGCGGGATCCGCGGCCGGCTGGTCGGCAAGTGCTCCGGCGGTGAGCAACAGCGGCTGCGCTTCGCGATGGCGCTGCTGCCGGACCCGGCGCTGCTGATCCTCGACGAGCCCACCCAGGGCATGGACGTGGAAGGCCGCCGCGAGTTCTGGCGGGCGATCCGGACCGACGCGCAGCGCGGCCGCACGATCATGTTCGCGACCCACTACCTGGAGGAGGCCGACGACTACGCCGACCGCGTCGTGCTGCTGCGGCGCGGCGAGATCGTCGCCGACGGCACCTCGGCCCAGGTCAAGTCCCGCGCTGCCGGCCGGGTCGTGCGCGCGACGTTGCCCGGCGCGCAGGAGGCCGTGCTGCGCGCGCTGCCCGGGGTCACCGCCGTCGACATCCGCGGTGACCTGGTCGTGCTGACCGCCACCGACAGCGACCTGGTGGCACGCCACCTGCTCAACAACACTGCCGCTCGCGATCTGGAGATCAACGCGGCCGGCCTGGAGGACGCATTCGTGGCGTTGACCGCCGACACCCCGGAGGCTGTCGCATGAGCATGGCTGCCGCATGAACACCGAAGCCCTGGACGTCAGCGCAGCACTCGCCCGGCCCGAGTCGCGGTTCGGCGGGTTCAATCCGACCGTGGTCCGCATCGAGGTCACTCGACTGCTGCGCAACAAGCGGACCCTGGTCTTCACGGTGGTCCTGCCACCGATCTGGTTCCTGGTGTTCGGCCTCAACTCCGCCTACGCGGACCTGCCGCACGGCCGGGGTAACGAGTCGGCGTCGGTGATGATCTCGATGGCGCTCTACGGCGCCGTGCTCGCGTGCACCAGCGGCGGGGCGATGGTCTCCCTCGAACGTTCCGCGGGTTGGAGCCGCCAGTTACGGGTGACGCCGATGGTCCCGGCGGCCTACATCGCGGTGAAGATGGTCACCTCGCTGGTGCTCGGCGGGGCCTCGGTGCTCATCGTCTACATCGTCGGCGTGGTCACGCACAAGCCGCACATGCCCACCTGGGTCTGGATCGTCACGGCGCTGATCGCGTGGGTCGGCGCCTTGGTGTTCAGCGCGCTGGGGCTGTTCATCGGCTACCTGCTGCCGTCGGAGAACGTCATGCAGATCATCGGGTTCCTGCTGATGTTGTGCAGTTTCGGCGGCGGGCTGTTCATCCCGCTGAGCCAGTTCTCCCATGTGATGCGCGAGATTGCCGCCTTCACCCCGCTGTACGGGCTCAACGGCCTCGTCCACGCTCCGTTGGGGGATGGCGGCTTCGACTGGGTCTGGCCGGTGAACCTGATCTGCTGGTTGGTGGTCTTCACCGGCGGTGCCGCGTGGCGCTTCTCCGGCGACACCGCCCGGGTCTGAGGCTGAGTCAGCTGTAGCGGATGAGGCCCCGAATGTTCCGGCCGGCCTTCATGTCGTCGTAGCCGGTGTTGACCTCCTCGAGCGAGTACTCCCGCGTGATCAGCTCGTCGAGCTTGAGCTGCCCGACGCGGTAGAGCTCGAGCAGTCTCGGAATGTCGTGCTGGGCGTTGGACGAGCCGAACAGTGAGCCGCGGATCTGCTTCTCGTAGAGCGTCAGCTCGAACAGGTTCGCCGAGATCGACATCTCGTCCGGGTGCCCGATCGCGGTGACAACCACGCGGCCCCGCTTGCCCACCAGGCCGAGCGCCGGGCCGATGTAGGAACCCTCGGCCACGTCGGTGGTGATGATGCAGGCATCCGCGTACTGACCCCGCGTCAGTTCCGCCACGATCGTCCACGCCTCGTCGGCGTCGGCGGCGACGTGGGTGGCACCGAATTCCTGCGCGGCCTCGCGCTTGAACTCGATCGGGTCGATCGCCACGATGTATCGGGCCCCGGCGATCCGGGCGCCCTGCACCGCGTTGGCACCGATGCCGCCGACGCCCATGACGACCACCGTGTCGCCGGCCTTCACCTCGGCCGTCCGCACGACGCTGCCGTAACCGGTGGTGACCCCGCACCCGACGAGTGCGGCCTTGTCCAACGGGATGTCGTCGTCGATCTTCACGACCGAGGCCACCGGCACCACCGTGTACTCCGAGAACGTGCCGAGCAGACACATCTGCCCGACCTCCTCGCCGCGGGCGTGGAACCGATAGGTGCCATCGAGCTGCGGCCCGAGGACCACCGCCGCGCCGGAGTCGCACAGGTTCGTCATCCCGCGCGCGCAGTACGCGCACCGACCGCAGGCGGGCAGGAAGCTCAGCACCACGTGGTCGCCGACCGCGACGTCGGTCACGCCCGGGCCGACCTCGACCACGACCCCGGCACCCTCGTGGCCGCCGACGACCGGGAACGGGATCGGGATGTCACCGGTGACGAGGTGCTCGTCGGAGTGGCACAGGCCGCTCGCGGCGAGCTTGACCAGCACCTCGGCGGCCTTGGGCGGGTCGAGGTCGATCTCCTCGACCTCCCACTTCTGCTCCAGCCCCCACAGGACCGCGGCCTTGGTCTTCATCGGATCTCCCCTTCCTCGCACAGTGCGGACATGGCCGCGCTCCCAGGGGCGTTGCAGCGGCTTTGCCGGGCAGGCTACGCCTCGCCCGTTGCTGCCTCGGATCAGTGCCCGACGCCGCTGGTGATCCGGCCCACCAAGCCGCTGTTCTGCTCGGTGAACCACACGGTGCCGCTGCCGACCGGCCCGGCGGTTATCCCCTGCGGCTTCGCGCCGGTGGTGAGCGGGAATTCGGTCACCTTGCCGCTGGTGGTGATCATTCCGATCTTGTCGGCACCGGGTTCGGTGAACCACAAGTTCTTGTCCGGTCCGGTGACGATTTCCGTCGGGTTGCTGCAGTTGGTGATGCCGGAGGCGAACTCCGTCGCGGAGCCATAGGGCGTGATCCGGGCGATCCGGTCGACGTTGAGGGCGGGGGGTGAAAAACATCCGTTGCCGAGGGCGCCCGTCCCGCTCTCGGCGACCCACATGTTGCCGTCCGGTCCCATCGTGACTCCGAACGGAGCGGTGGAGATAGCTGCCTCCCCGTCGCCAAGGCTGGATCCGCCGGACAACGTCACCCCATGGGCTACGTGCCCGGAATGGTCGACGGAGCCCACTTGGCCGAGCTCGGTGAACCAGACCGAACCGTAGGGCCGGCAGAGATTCCCGTCGGTGCGCTGATGTCGCGGGCCTTGAATTCGGTGACCACCCCTGGGGCCGACGCGGCCTGGGACGGGGCGGCGGCGGTGATCAGGGCGGCCGCGGTGGCGAATGCCAGCGCGCCACGGCTCGGCATGGCTCATTCGGCGGAACTCGTCCGAAGGTGGTGCGGAACGCGCCCGGGTGACGCTGCGGATGTCAATCGCACTCGGCGTCAGCCCGCCTGACGCAGCGTCACATGGGCGGCGCCCCGGGTCTCCCGCTTCTGCCCCGGCCCCCACAGGACCGCAGCTTTCGTGCGCGTCAGACCTTCCGTCCGCAGAAGGCCATCAGCTGGATCACCGCGTCGGCACCGGGCGGCGGCTCCACCTTGGGCCCGAACACCCCGGGTCGGCGGATCATCGCGTCCATCGGCTTCAGCCCCTCCAGGGCGTGCGCGGCGAATTCGGCATCGACGTTCTCGTCGCCGCCGGTGGCCCGGGCCAGGTCCCAGGTGTGGACGAGGATGTCCATGCAGGCAAATCGCCCGACGAGGACGTCGAACGGCATCGGGCCCGTCGGCCCGGCGATCTCCTTGCCGGCCCGCTCCGGGTCGGCCAGGACCCCCTCGACCGCGGCGCGCGCCTTGGCCCACTCGCCCGCGACGTCCTGCACCTGCGCGCTGACGTGCTCGACGCCGTTCATGCTGTCGACGACGGCCCGCGCATTGCCGATCACGTGATCCATGATCTGGAGCGCGGTCCAGTCATCGCACGGCGAGGAATTGCTCCAAGCCCCCGCGGGCACGGCCGCGACCCGCGCGGACAGACCGTCGGAGACGAGGCGGTAACGCTCGAGAACTGCAGACATTCGAGACCCCCAGGGTAGGTCCGTGATGGCGTGACGGGGGCAGGCTACGCCTCGTCGCCGCGGGGGTTACGCGCCGGTAGCTCCGGTGCCGTGATCCGGTTCGACGGTGACCAGCGGCGAGGTGTAGGTCACCTGGCCGGCGGCGTCGCGGGATCCGTGCTTGTCGCCGGACCGGTAGACGACCACCTTGTCACCGACGCGCACCAGCTCGAAAAGTGCGGCGCTCTGCTTCTTGTCGCGCGTCTCGATGCAACCGTGCGAGGACACGTCGTAGCCGTTGTGCGCGAACTCCGGGGAGTAGTGCACGGCCTCGCCGCGGGAGAAGAACAGCGAGTACGGCATGGGCAGGCCGGGGTACAGCGACGAGACGTGCTTGCGGTCCTTCCAGTAGATCCCGAACGCGCCCTCCCGGGTCGGGTGCGACGGCGCCCCGAGCCGGATCGTCAGGTTCATCCGCACCACACCGTCGACCACCAGCCAGAGCTGTTGCGTGGTCTCCTCGACGCAGACGACCCGGCCGGTCCGGCAGCGCGGGTCGAGCGGGGGCGCCTGGGGCACCGCGGTGCCCGGGCCCCCGGCCGGCGCGGCGGTCGGGGGCGCGGTCGGGGCCGGCGGCGCAGCGTTCGGCGTCGGGGATGCCGCGGGGCCGGGCGGGATCGGCAGGTCGATGGCGGAGGCCAGGCCCGGGCGCAGCACGGTCGCCAGGACGAGCGCGCCCAGCGCAAGGCCGGCGGTACGGCACGCACCCATGCGAACAGGTCCCTCCCAGGCGTTCCGAGACGGATCCAACCATCCCGACGGGACGTCAGGCCAGTCGTGTGACGCCTGGGACGGCGCGTGTTGCTCGCTTGGGTGGGCCAACCAGCTTTCCGGGGCAAGTCGTCGCAGAATTGGACCCATGGACCGGTCGGGGCACGGTGCGCCGCACGGCGGCGCCCGACACCGGGGGAGCCGGGTGCGGTTCACCAGGCGGGGCCGCTTCGTCTTCGGGGGCCTCGCCTCGCTGGCCCTGCTGCTGGTGGCGTTCCTGCCCGGGCGTGGGGCGTTCTCGAGCACCGGCACCTTCGGCCTCGGCGAGGACACCTCCTCGACGGTCCGGGTCGTCGCGTTCGGCGACTCGGTGCCCGCCGGGTACGCGTGCGACTGCCAGGCATTCCCGCCGATGTACGCGGACCTCATCCACCGCACGTCCGGTCGCCAGACGGTCTGGACCAACTACGCGGTGTCCGGCCTGGTCGCCGACGGCGTGCTGGCGCAACTGCAGCAGCCGGCCGTCGCCGATTCGGTCCGCCGGGCCGGGGTGGTGCTGGTCATGGTGGGCGCCAACGACTTCGTGGCGCCGTTCCAGCAGCTGGGCAACAACCCGAAGCCGACGACCCAGTTCGCCGCCACGGGCGCGAACCTGAAGTCGACGATGGTCTCGGTGATCGGCCGGGTCCGCCAGCTGGCCGGCCCGAAGGTCCGGGTCGTGGTGCTCGGGTACTGGAACGTGCTGGAGGACGGCAAAGCCGCAGCGCACGACTACACCTCGGTCCAGCGCGCGGCGACCCTGGCGGCCACCAAGGTCGCCAACAACGCCCTGTGGGCGGCAGCGACCTCCGGGGGCGCGACATACGTCCCG
Organism: Sporichthyaceae bacterium; assembly: GCA_036269075.1. Taxonomy (NCBI): domain Bacteria; kingdom Bacillati; phylum Actinomycetota; class Actinomycetes; order Sporichthyales; family Sporichthyaceae; species Sporichthyaceae bacterium. Next base: position 6,804 of record DATASX010000041.1, on the reverse strand, counting down.
ACCGTCCAACTGTTCCGCGGCGCCGGCGACAACCGCGACCCGAGCGCGCTGCTTGCCGCCGACGGCGACCACCCGAACGTGGCCGGCCACCGCGCCATCGCCCAGGCCCTGGCGGCCGCCGTCCCGATTGAGCCGTCAGCAGGGTGAAACCACCGAACCGGCCGGGGCGTCAGTCGCGCGGCAGCATGCTCGCGACCAGCGCCGACCAGGTCAGCGGGATCGCCCCGAGACCTTCGCCGGTCTCGATGTTCCAGTACTCGGCGAAGCGGGTGTGCTCGACCGCGGCCATCGACACCGCGGCGATCTGCTCGGCGATGTCGGCGCGACCGCAGCGCTGTGCGGTCAGCCGCGCCAGGTAGTTCATCTGCATCCAGGCCCCGCCGCGCCAGTAGCCGCCCGGGTCGCAGGTCGGGTGGTCACGGGCAACGACCGCCACGCCGAACGGGGCGGCGAAGCGGTTCGGGTCGGCCAACTGCCCCACCGCGGCGGCCGCCCGCTCGGTGTCGGCTGTGACCAGTGCCGGCAGCACGCCGTCCAGGGTCGGGACGTGGCAGTCCTCGCCGCCGCCGACCAGCGGCACGTCGGACCACAGCCCGGTCTGCGGGTTCCACATCCGGGCATCGATCGCCGCGGCCAGCTCGGTGGCGCGGTCCGCCCACAATGTGTCGCCGCTCAGCGCGGCGTACTCCCGCGCGGCGTGCGCGGTGAGCGCGTTGAAGCCGGACGGGGCGGCCGCGAACACCTGCGAGCCGACGGCCTCCCCGTCGGCGTCGAACTCCGTCTGCATGACCAGCCACAGGTCCAACCGGGTGAACGACTCCCGCGTCCACACGACGTCCCGCCAATCGGCGAAGCCCAGGAACGCGGCGGCCCAGGAGTCCCAGCGCGGACAGTCGTCGACCCCGGTCTCCCAGGGGTGCACGACGAACAGCAGGCCGTCCGAGGTGCGACGCCGGGTCCACAGCCATTCCAGGTGCCGACGAATGCGGTCCAGCAGGTCGGCGGAGATGTGCTGCGTCCGCGACAGGACCCGCGCGGCGTGCGCGTGGATCGGCGGCTGGGTGTAGGAGGAGACGTCGGTCCGCGGGCCGCGCCCGCCGCCGATCCCGGCGTAGCGGATGTGGGGCACGAAGCCGTCCGGGAACTGCGCCGACATCGCGTTTGTCAGCTCTCGCAGCCCGCGGTCGGGACGGTCGACGGCCTCCCAGCAGATCGCGGCGAAGCAGGAGTCCCACAGCCACTGGTGCGGGTACGTGGACAGGTTCGGGTAGGTGTGGCCGCGTTCGGAGTCCCAATGCGACTCCAGCAGAGCCACCGCTCCGGCGCGGATCTCCTCCGGTGTCTGCGTCACTTCCGTCCTCCCCGCACCTCGCCGACACAGGCACGTTACTGATCGAGGGCACAGTAGAGTCGCGCTCGCTGGTAGCCCGCGGCGGTCGCCCGACCCCTTGCGCGCTGCGAGCCCGTCGGGGGTGGAGGAGATCGCGCCGAGAGTCCGGGTGGCCGGCGCCCTCGCGCTGGTCGGCGCCCTCACCCTGACTGCCTGCGGCAGCAGCGATTCGGCCACGAGCGCGTCGGTCCTGCTGACACCGATCCCGACTGTCGCGCACAAGGCCGGTAAGGGCGCGAGCGTGGTCGCGTTCGGCGACTCCGTGCCGGCCGGCGGCGGCGGGTGCGAGTGCGGAGACTTCGTCCAGGACTACGCGGACCTGATCACCGACCGGACCGGCAAGACCTCGACCGTCGACAACTTCGCGGTCGGTGGCACGACCAGCAGCGACGTCGTCGACCTGCTCGCGACCACGCAGGCCCAGGCCGCGATCAAGTCCGCCACGATCGTGCTGATCATGACCGGCGCCAACGACTACGACGACGCCTTCGACGAGGCGAGCATCGGGATCGACCCGTCGCAGGTCTACCCGGCCGTCGCCACGGTCGTGCAGGACAACGTGACCAACGCGATCGGCAAGATCAAGAAACTGAACTCCAAGGCCCACGTGGTGGTGCTCGACTACTGGGCCGCCGAGGAGGACGGCGCGGTCGCCCGCTCCGAGTACGACAGCACCACGATGGCGGCCTCGATCTCCTGCACGGACTCGGTGAACAATGCGCTGAGCCTGGCGGCGAAGGCGTCGAGCGCCAAGTACATCTCGACACTGACCGCGTTCAAGGGTCCGAGCGGCACCAACGACGACACCAACCTGCTCGGCGCTGACGGTGACCACCCCGACGCCACCGGCCACCAGGTGATCGCACGGGCGATCTACGCCGTCTACCCCAAGGGCTGACGCAGCGGGTGATGCTGCAGTTGGCCCTCCAGCCAGGGCATGATCTTCGGGAACTCGGCTCGCCAGGTGTCGAAGTTGTGCCCGCCGCTGTCGAGCACGACCTCCTGGGCCGCCATCGGCGAGTGGACCTTGGCCAGGAACTGCTGGGCGGCCGCGTAACCGCTCTCGAAGCGCTCCTCCTTGGAGCAGGCGACCAGCACCGAGGCGGGCGGCGGCTTGTGGTGCTCGAGCAGCCACATCAGGTCGTTGGCGTTCTTCGTCGCGGTACTGCCGCCGAACAGGTCGCCGCTGTTGAGTCCCGGGTCAGGCGCGTAGTACCCGGACATGGAGGCGCCGCCGGCGAACCGGTCCGGGCGGAGCATGGCCAATTTCAGCGCGCAGTAGCCGCCGGTCGAATAACCGGCGGCGGCCAACCCGGTCACGTGCAGGTGCAGTTCCGTGGCCGCGGTGTCCGGGACGGTGTCCGCCATCCGGCTGAAGGTCGGCGGCCCGGAGGGCACGTCGGTGCACTCGGTGTCGCGCGGGAACGGCAGGACCGGGCGGGTGATCAGCAGGACCGTCGGCTGGTAGGTCCCGGCCTTGATCCCGGCCAGCAACGCGTCGGCGGCCTTCATCTTGTTGATCACGGTGTCGGGGGTGCCCGGGTAGCCGGTGAGCATCTCGAGCATCGGCATCGTGGCCGCGCCCGGCCCACCGCTGAACCACGAGGGCGGCAGCCAGGCCAGTACCTCGTCGTCGGGTCCGCCCGGACCGTCCGGCACCTTCAGGTGCACCACGGCCCCGCGGGTCGGCCAGTCGGCCTTCCTCGACCAGTCGGTGGGGGAGAGCCCGGCTGCGATCGAGGTGGCCGCAGCTGCGGGCAGGTCGCCGGAACCGCCGTACGGCAGGTTGGTCGCGCCCGGTTCCACGGCGGCCGCGCCGAACGACGCGGTGGTGCCGGACCCGGCGTGCACGGCGCCGAACAGGTCGGCCCAGGTCGGGTAGAAGTCGCCGTAGTCGTTGGCCATGGCCCCGATCAGCGCGACGGCGCACAACTGTGCGGTGGCGACCAGCGCGAGGCGTCGCAGCCGGTGTCGGAAGACCGGGTGCAGGGCGGCACCGAGGATCGCGAGCGTCACCACGGTGAGCACGACCAGCAGCGGCGTGCCGGTCAGCGACATCGGCGGAGCCTACCCGTGCCGGGGCGGCACTCTTGCGTGGCGATCACCTCCGCAGAGATATCACCCGCTTCACCGGGTAAGCACACAGTTGTCCGCCAATTGGCTCTGAGCTGACCACACGGCATTTCCGCGCCTGTAATCTGCGGGCCAGGAGTTCTTCGGGCGCTGTAGTTGTCCAGGCGCTGTGCCCCGGAGCGAGGAGTGCGCACCCGTGGCCCTGACCGGTGTGACTGTGCTGCTCGTGATCGCGCTGCTGGCGGTCACGGCGCCTTTCGCATGCCTGTGGGCCTGGTCGCGAGTCCCCGGCGGGCGCTGGCGCGGGGGCAGCCTGCGCTTCGGGCTGGTCGCCGTCTGCCAGGTCACGACCGTGGCGCTGGTCGGCGTCGTCGTCAACGACGCGGGGGGCTTCTACAGCAGCTGGTCCGACCTGCTGGGCACCTCCCCTTCCGCCCCGCTGACCCAGGCGACCGCGCACTTCGGCGCGGGTGCGGAGACCGAGACGGCGTTCGTCTCGGCCGCCTCGCCGACCGCCGACGTCCAACCGGCCTCGATCCCGGCAGCGGCGGCGAGCTGGAAGACGAGTACCTGGTCCAAGCGGGCCGATTGGCCGACCAAGGGCGCCGTGGTCAACACGACCTTCAAGGGCCCGACCACCGGGCTGTCCGAGCCTGCGATGGTCTATCTGCCACCGGCCTACTTCCACACCGGCCAGGCGGCCCGCTCGATCCCGGTCGTCGAGGTGTTCACGGGCTTCCCGGGCGTCGAGCACAACCTGGTCTCCCGGCTGCGCTACCCGGACCAGGTGCTGTCGGGCGTCCAGAAGGGCACCGCCGGACCGATGGTGCTGGTGATGCTCCAGCCGGCACCCAGCTTCCCCTGGGACACCGAGTGCACGAACGTGCCGCACGGGCCCCAGACGATGAACTACTTCACGAACGACGTCCCGGCGCTGGTCACCTCGATGTTCGAGCTGCAGCCCACCGGCTGGGGCACGATGGGCGACTCCACCGGCGGCTACTGCGCGGCCAAGGTGCAGGCGATGGACCCGGCGCGGTTCACCGCGGCGGTCTCCCTGTCCGGCTACACCGAGCCGGCCACCGACTACACGACTCGCGGCATCTTCTCCGGCAACCAGAACCTGCGCGACCAGAACGACCTCCTGTGGCGTCTCCAGCACCTGCCACCGCCACCGGTATCGCTCTTGGTGGCCACCGCCCGCGACGAGCACGGCACCGACGGGTACACCACCGCGCTGAAGTGGCTGCACGCCGTAAAGGCCCCGATGGAGGCCGACGAGCTGGCGTTGCCGCACGGCGGTCACAACTTCCGCAGCTGGAACCGCGAGATCCCGTTCGCGCTGACCTGGATCAGCGCGCACCTGCCGCAGCCCAAGGCCTGACACAGCTCGGGTCGTTCGTTCGGCCCACGGCGGTGGGCCCGTTGAGCCGATTCATGAACGCCTGCGGCTTGCGGACACTTGGCCCGTGACGTCCTATTGCAGCCTGTTCGTCGACGCCGGGTATCTGATGGCCGCCGCCTCAACCCGCGTGACCGGCACGTCGCTGCGCGGCGCGACCGACATGGACGTCCCCGGTCTGCTGGGCGACCTGACCGCCCAGGTGCAGGCCGACAGCGGCCTGCCGCTGCTGCGGATCCACTGGTACGACGCCGGCACCCGGACCGGCGCGCCGTCGCCGGTCCAGCGCGAGATCGCCAAGCTGCCGCGGGTCAAGCTGCGGCTGGGCCGCTCCGGCTACAACGGTGAGCAGAAGGGCGTCGACCTCAAACTCGCCCTGGACCTGATCGGGCAGTCGCGCAACGGCGTGGCCGAGGTGGTCTACCTGATCTCCGGCGACGACGACCTGTCCGAGGCCGTCGAGGCCGCGCAGGACCTCGGCGTCCAGGTGATCGCGCTGGTCGTGCCCGACGAGGCCGACTCGGCGATCGCCGTCAGCCAGCACCTGCAGATGACCGTGGACCGGATGGAGTTCATCGCCGCCGGTTCGATCGAAGCGCGGGTTCGGCGGTGCTCCTCCGCGAGCTACGACCTGGCCAACTCCCCGCCCTCGCTGGCGCTCGTGCCGGACCTGACGGGCGACTCGGAAGCCGGCACCCGCACGGCGGACCGGCCGACACCGCTGCTCGTGTCCCAGGCACGGCCGCTCGCGGCGATCCGCCCGGTGCCCTCGGTCCGGTCCGTCCCGGCCTATGTCAGCTCCTCGAACGGCTACTACCTGAACTCGCTGGCCGACTCGGTCGTCGACGAGGCCATCTCCTACGTGGTCGAGAAGGTCGTGCAGAACCTGTTCCGCGGGGCGCCGGAGGAGTCGCGGGCCGATCTGCTCAAGGGCCGGCCCTTCATTCCGCCTGAGGTCGACCGCACCCTGCTCACCGACCTGTCGAACAAGCTCGGCATCTACGACCTGCCGCAGGAACCGCGATTCGCGCTGCGCGACGCGTTCTGGAGTGCCGTCGCCAAGCAGTGAGCCGGTAGCTTCCCGACATGGGTGACCGCGGGTGAGGCTGCGCCGCGCCCGCCCGGCCCGGCCGCCGGGGCGCCGGTGGTGGACCGGACGCGACGTCGGCCTGGCCTACTCCGGCATCGTCGCGGCCACCGCGCTGACGCTGGCCGTGCTGCCGGACGGCGTGCACCAGCGGTTCGTGCAGCGCGCCAGCACCAACCTCGACAACCTGGCACACCACCCGCTGTTCTCACTGGTCGCCAGCGTGTTCGTGGTGTCGACGGCGTGGAGCCTCTACCAACTCCCGTTCCTGGTGCTGGCATACGGTGCAGCGCAGCGCTGGGTCGGCCGCCGGGCCACGATCGCGGTGGCGGTCTTGGGGCACGTCGGCTCGACGCTGATCGTCGCGGCCGTGCTGCACGAGGCAGTCGTGCACGGCCATGAGGACCCGAACATCGCGCACGTGATCGACGTAGGCGTCAGCTACGCCGGGGTGTGCCTGGGGGCGTTCGTGGTCTCCCGGGTGCCGCGCCTGCTGCGCCCGGCCTACGCGCTGGGACTGGTCGGATACTTCGCCGGACCGGTGCTGACCGAGCACACCTTCACCAGCCTCGGGCACACCTGTTCACTCGTCCTCGGATTCGGCGCCGCCCGACTGGTGTCGCGGCGGCGGGGCCGGGATACGTTGGCGGGATCCGAGTCGGAGTCCTTGGAGGTTGGCCGTGACTGACCAGAATGTCGCCCTGGATGCCCTGCTGCACGAGGCGCGCCGGTTCGATCCGCCGGCTGGGTTCGCGGCTGGGGCGAATGCTCAGCCGGGGATTTATGCCGAGGCTACTGATCGGTTGGCGTTCTGGGAGGACGCGGCGCGTGCGTTGAGTTGGGATCGGGCGT
>DATASX010000040.1 GCA_036269075.1 Sporichthyaceae bacterium | reverse complement strand
CGATCCTCGTGCCCCCGTCTTGCTCGATCGGTGGGGGCAGGACGTCGATCGCGGTGATGTCACCGCCGCGCTGGCCTCCGCCGAGGTGGTCTACGACGAGACCTTCACCACCGCGGCGGTGACCAACAACCCGATGGGGCTGTTCGCCACGGTGGCCCGCTGGGACGGTAACCAGCTGACCGTGCACGACTCGAGCCAAGACCCGATGAGCACGCGCAGAGCCTTCGCAACGGTGTTCGGCCTACCCGAGACCGACGTCCGGGTTCTTGTGCCGTACCTGGGAGGCGGGTTCGGGGCCGGACTCCGCGCCTGGCCGCACGTGATCCTGACCGCGCTCGCGGCCCGGGTCGTCGGCCGCCCGGTCAAGCTGGTGCTGACCCGGCCGCAGATGTTCACGTCCGTCGGCCACCGGCCGGAGACGCTCCAGCGGGTGCGGCTCGGTGCCACCCGCGATGGCCGGCTGGTGGCCGTCGATCACGAGGCCACCGCGACGATCGGCGCCGTGGACGACGGAGGGGTCGAGCCCGTCACGCAGCTCACCGGCAATGCCTACTCCTGCCCGAACGTCGCGACGCACGACCGGCGGGCGCGGCTGCACATTCCAAGCCCCCATTGGATGCGTGGCCCCGGCACAACCCAGGGCAACTTCGCGGTGGAGTCTGCGCTCGACGAGCTGTCCTACACGCTGGGCATCGACCCGATCGAGCTGCGGCTGCGCAACTACGCCGAGGTTCATCCGGGGTCGGGCCGGGCGTGGTCGAGCGAGGCACTGCGGGAGTGCTACCGCGTCGGCGCCGAGCGATTCGGCTGGGCCAGGCGTACCCCCGAGACCGGATCGATGCGCGACGGGAACTGGCTGATCGGCTACGGCATGGCCGGAGTCACCTTCACGTCCGGCCAGGCACCTTGCCAGGCCACGGTGTCGATCGGCCGGGACGGCACCGCGCACGTGCGCAGCGCGGCCACCGATCTTGGCACCGGCACCTACACGATCGCGACGCAGGTCACGGCCGAGTTGCTCGGACTCGGCATCGGCCAGGTACAGGTCGAGATCGGCGACAGCGACCTGCCGTTCGCGCCGTACTCCGGTGGGTCGGGAATGGCGACGTCGCTGAGCGGCGCCATCCGCGACGCCGTGGGCAACCTGGTCCGGGCGTTCCTGGATGTCGTCGCCGACGACGAGTCGTCGCCGCTGCGGGGCAGGAGTCCGGATGACGTCACCACCGCGAACGGCGGCATCCACGTCATCGATGATTCCTCGATCGGTGAGACCTACGCCGGCATACTCGCCCGGCACGGACTACCGGAGATAACCGCGGACGGTGAGAGGGACCCGGGGGCGGACGCTCGCAAACCCAGCGCTAACGGCTCATTCGCCGCGTGGTTCGCGGAAGTCCGCGTCGATGCGGACCTGGGACTGCCGCGCGTCGCGCGAATCGTGTCGGCCGTCGATGCGGGCCGCATCCTCAATGAGAAGCTGGCGCGCAGCCAGATGATCGGCGGAGCGGTCATGGGCATCGGCATGACGATGCTCGAGGAGACCGTCTTCGACCACGAGACCGGCCGCATCGCCAATGCGACCTTCGGCGACTACCTGATTCCGGCCAACGTGGACGTGCCCGACCTCGATGTGGCCTTCGTGGGCACGCCGGACACGGTGAGGCCTCTCGGTATCAAGGGCATCGGCGAGATCGGCGTGGTCGGCGTTTCAGCCGCCATCGCCAACGCCGTGTACCACGCCACCGGCCGGCGAATCAGATCGTTGCCGATCACCATCGAACAGTTGCTGTAGATCAGACGAATGGCCCTCGCGTGCTTGTTGCGAGGGAGATGACGGGAGACGACCGATGCCACCAAACACGCCAGAGAAGATGCCCGCGCCGCCACCGCCGCTGGATGGTGAGTTCCGCTTCGACGAGGTGACGCGCGAAGGGCGCGCTGGCGACTTCGGGCACATCGTGCACCACATGCCGGAGGGCGTTCTGCTGCCGGGTTCCGCCGACGACGTGGCCAAGACAATCCAGTGGACCGCACGGCGGGGCCGCAAGTTCGCCCCGCAGGGCCAGCGCCATTCGACTTTCGGCCGCTCGTCGGTCCCGGGCGGCATCGTCGCCGACATGTCGGCGCTGCGGTTCATCGGCGCCGTCGAGGGCGACCGGGTGGTTGTCGAGGCCGGCGCGAAATGGAGCGACGTGCTCCGCGCGACGTTGGCGCAGGGCAAGACGCCGCCCGTGCTCACCGAATACCTCGAGCTGTCCGTCGGCGGCACCCTGATCGTCGGCGGTGTCGGTGCCTCGACCTCGGCGTTCGGCGTGCAGAGCGACAACGTGATCGACATGGAGGTCGTGACCGGCGAGGGCAAGAAGGTCACCTGCTCGGCGAGCACCAACACCGACCTGTTCAACGCGGTGCGGGCCGGCCTCGGTCAGGTAGGTGTCATCACCAAGGCGACACTCAAGCTTGTCGCCGCGCCGGAGTCGGTACGCCGATTCCTGCTGGTCTACCCGGACCTGGCAACGATGCTGAGGGACGAGCGGCTACTGTCCGCTGACAATAGGTTCGACTCGGTGCAGGGTGCGATCGTGGCGGCACCGAGCGGCGGCCTCGCCTTTCGGCTGGACGCGGCGAAGAACTTCAACGGAGACCTGCCGGATGACAACGGCCTGCTCGCCGGCCTGTCCGACGACTCGGCCCAACGGCAGCCCACCACGATCGGGTTCTTCGACTACCTCAACCGGTTCGCCCCGTTCGAGGCGATGCTGCGGGCGAACCGGCAGTGGTTCTTCCCGCACCCGTGGCTCATGACATTCATCGGTGACTCCCGGGTCGAGTCCGTCGTCACCACCGAACTGGATGCGCTGAACCCGGCAATGGACCTGGGGCCGTTCGGCCAGGTCGCGCTCGTTCCGATCCGCAGGTCGGCGATCTCCAGCCCGTTGCTGCGGATGCCGTCGGATGACTTGTGCTACGCGTTCAACCTCGTCCGCATGCCGGCGACCGACGACGCCAGCGAAGCGAACCGTCTCGTGGATGCCAACCAGGCCACCTACGGGCGGGTAAAGGCCGCCGGCGGCACCCTTTACCCGGTCAGCGCATTGCCGCTGTCCAAGAGCGAGTGGCGCGATCACTTCGGCCCGGCCTTCGGTCACCTGAACACCGCGAAGCGGCAGTACGACCCGGGCAAGAGCCTCACGCCCGGCTACGAGATCTTCTAGCGGCGGGCCGGGCCACAAGCCAAACCCTGATCACGGCGGCCAGGCGCCCGGCCCCTTCCGTGGATGCGCGCCAGGGGCATATGTCCTATCGTCTGAGTACCGATTTGCGCTGTGTACACGTTTTGGGAGAGTCGTGGCCATGGATTCCGATGCCCCTTTCACGAAAATCGACACCACGGTGCCGGTA
>DATASX010000039.1 GCA_036269075.1 Sporichthyaceae bacterium | reverse complement strand
GGGGTGGGCCGCCGGGGGATCGAACCCCGAACCCGCGGATTAAAAGTCCGCTGCTCTGCCAATTGAGCTAGCGGCCCGACCGGATCGAGACTATCTGGCCAAGCCCTCCGGTCGGGACAGGCTGCGCCGAGTCGGTCAGGCCCGGGCTCGTTTGGCCACGTGGCGGGCGATCGACATGCGGTGTACCTCGGAGGCGCCGTCGTAGATCCGGAAGGCCCGGATGTCGGCGAAGATCCGTCCGACGACGAGTTCCTCGCTGGTGCCCAGGCCGCCGCACAGCTGCACCGAGCGGTCGACGATGCGGTTGACGGCCTCGGAGACGAACACCTTCGTGCGCGAGGACTCCTCGGTGCCCGGGGCGCCGTTGTCGAGCTCCCAGCAGGTGTGCCAGAGCATGAGCCGGGCGGCCTGCAGCTCGATCTCGTTGTCGGCGATCATCGCCTGCGCCATGCCGAGATCGGACAGCGCGGAGCCGAACAGCTCCCGTTTGACCGCCCGCTGCAGGGCGATCCCGTGGGCCCGGCGGGCGGCGCCGAGCCAGCGCATGCAGTGGGTCAGCCGGGCCGGGGCCAACCGCACCTGGGCATAGGCGAACCCCCGGCCGGCCTCACCGAGGACGGCGTCGTCGCCGACGAACACCTCGTGCAGGGCGACGCGGTGGTGACCGCCAGGCATGGTGGTGTCGATGGTCCGGGCGTGGCCGGTCAGCTGCCAGCCTGGGTTGTCGGTGTCGGCGAGGAACATCGTCGCGCCTGACGACCCGTCAGCTCCACCGCCCCCCTTGGCCATGACGATCGCGAAGGCCGCGCCCTCGGCGCCGGTGATCAGGTGCTTCTCCCCGCTGATCGACCAACCGCCGGCAACCTTGCGGGCGGTGGTGACCAACGCCGACGGGTCGGAGCCGGCGCCGGGCGCCGGTTCGGTCATCGCGAAGCAACTGCGCACGTCGCCGTCGACCAGCGGGATCAGGTACTTCTCCCGCTGCGGGGGCGTGGCGATGACATCGAGCATGTGGATGTTGCCCTCGTCCGGGGCGTGACAATTCATCGCCAGTGGACCCAGCAGGCTGGTGCCCGCCTCCTCCAGCAGCACCGCGGACTCGGCCAACGAGAACCCGCCGCCGCCCAACTCCGTCGGTGCCTGCGGCGCCCACACCATCGCCTCGCGGGCGGCGGCCTGCAGTTCGCGGCGCAGGTCGTCGTCGACGCCGGCGACGAATGCCTCCTGCTCACGCGGGATCACGACCGCCGAGACGAACTCCGCGATGCGCTCGCGCCACTCTGAAACACGTGGCGAGAATGAGAAATCCATGGCCCCTCCCGACCTCGATCTCCGGTCCGCGGTCAGTCCGCGGTGAACGACGAAGGCTTGCCCAGCTCCCGGATGCGAGCCCCCAGGGCCTGCATCTCGGCGTTGGGTTTGGCTCGAGTGACGATCCGGGCGATGCGCTCGGTGTTGAACGCGACTTCGTAACGCTGCGTCAGAAACGCCTTGATGTTGGTTGCCTCACGGTCGCCGAACGACTCCCGCCACTCCGCGATCAGCTCGTCCCAGGTCTTGCCGGGGACGAACTCCTCGGCGGGCAGGTAGCAAATGACGTCCGGCGCGGACAGCGTCTCGAGCCGGATACGGTGCCCGCGCCGCGCCTTGATGGCCCGGGTCAGCAGGTTCTGCATCCACCGCGCCTCCGCGCCGGGCAGCTTGCCCAGCGGGACCAACGCCCGGATGGCGGCCTCGACGCGCCCGGCGGCCATCGCCGCCTGCGCCTTCTCCCACACCGGCTGGATCGTGGTCCGGGCGATGTTGTCGACGACGATCACGATCGAGGCGTCGGTGAAATCCCACAGCAGCCCGGCCGAGGCCAGCGACACCATCTGCTTTGCCCCGCCGACCGGATAGATCACGCTCCACGCGTCGAGGTCATCCGCGAGCAGGCCGCCGAGCACCACCTCGTCGTGCTTGCCCTCGACGATCACGATGCACCGGACCATCTGGAGCAGGTCGGCCGGGGTGAGCCCGAGGTCCTCGCTCATCACCTCGCGTTCGAGTTCCTCGCGCAGCGCCATGTCCATCGGCCGGGCCGCCGCCGCACCCGAGGCGAGCCGGTTCACGTGGACCAGCACCACCCGGCTCGGGTCGAGCAGTGCGGGCGAGTGGGTGGCCACCGCGATGCGCACGCCGGACTCCGCGGCGATCCGCACCAGCGCGTGGGGCAGTTCCGCCTCGGCCCGCCGGTGCAGGCCCGACTCCGGTTCGTCGCACAGGAACGCCACCGGCAGCGAGTCGGCCGAGGCCTGCGAGACCGCCAACGCGCAGGACAACGAGGCCCACCGCTTCTGCGCCGTCGACAACGCCCCCAGTGGAAGTGACGTGCCGTCAGCGAATTGGGCCACCCAGATCGGCAGCGAGCCGGCCAACCAGGCATTCGGGTCGCCCGGCGCGAAGACCAACCGCGGCGCGTCCGGGAACACGTAGCGCAGGAAACGGCTGGCGTCGGCGGTCAAGCCGTCGAGCAACGGCTCGACGTCCGGGTGCAGCACGGTCCCGCCGGAGGCGAACGAGGCCAGCACCCGGCCCGAGGCCGCGCGCAGGATGTGCTCGCGGGTGAGGCGGTCCACGTCGTCGGTGGTGGTCTCGTCGGTGACCATCGCGACCAGTGGTGCGGTGACCGAGGCCACCTCCAGTACCGGGACCGCCGCCCACGAGGGCCACTCGACGTCGGTGACCCACTCCACCCCCCGGTCCAATTTGCTCCGGCCCGGGGTGCCGGTCGGACCGAGGGAGCCGCGGTCGGTGCCGAAGACGTCCCAGATGTCGGACAGCTCGCGCCACGGGAATCCCGAGTTGGAAACCGGCGCGTTCACCGACGCGGGCGGGCCGGGGTCGTCCGCGGACCCTTCCTCGGACCCGGCCCGGTCCTGCTCCAGGATCGCCGCGGACGCCGGCTCGAGCGCCGATGCCGCTGCGTAGACGCTCCATCTGGGTTGCCGGGCCGTTCCGGTAGCCCGCAGCACGAAATGACCGCCCGCGGTGACCTCGCTGATCACGCCTGCGTGGAACCGCATGAAGTCGCCGACGTGCTCGAGCTCGCCGAGCAGCATCTGCTGGGCGGCGAAATGCGCACCGACCAGTTCGCGCAGGTTGGTCGGGCTGTGCTTCTCGTCGACGACCGCGGCGGTGAACGACCGAAAGTCGTCGAGCACCTCGGCGTACTCGTCGCCGGAGCCCTCGTCGAACTCCTCGTCGCGGCGGCGGGCGAAGAAGGCGACCACGTCGCCGCGCAGCCGGTTCAGGTGTTCGCGCATGGCCCGGGCCAGATCCTCGCGCCAGGGGTCACCGGGCAGGTCGAGCCCGGCATCGACCTCGGGCACGCGGACGTGCACCAGGCCCCAGCTGTCCTCGACGCACTGGCCGCGCAGCGTGGCGATCATCGCGGTCAGCAGCCGGGTCTTGCCGACGCCGTTGCGGCCGTAGAGCGCGAGCAGCGGCTCGTGCAACGGAATGTGCACCCGGCCGATGGGCGCCGGCCCGCAGACGGTCACCCCGAGCAGTCGCGCCGCAGTGGGGCCAGGCCCGCGCGTCCTCGTCGACTGCATAGGCGAAGGGTAGGCCAACCGGGCTCCGAGCGGACCTGCCCCTGCCCCGCGGTTCGGGAGCCGCGGCCGCGCCCCCCGATTGCGACCCCGACGCGTCGGGCAACATTGCCGCATGGACCGCAGGTTGCAGGCCGGGCTGGCGGCCGCAACCGTGGCAGGTCTGACCGCGGTCGTCGCGGTCGTCGTGGCCCATTCGCCCCGCCACGAGATCGACCCGACCTCGGTCGTGCAACTCGGCACGGTCGACCAGGGCGCGATCCAGGCGACGTTCCTGGTCCGCGGCGCCGGCTGCCCGGTCCCGGACGGCACCAAGGACAAGGCCGGGCGGACGGTCAAGCAGCCTGAGCAGCGGGTCCACCGACCGGCCGTGCAGTACACGTCGCACACCGTCGACGTCGGCTTCAAGGTCGAGGACCCGGGGTCCTACCGCTGCACGAGTGTCGACCCCGGTGTGGCCTACGCGTTGACGTTCCCGGTCGCGTTGGCCGGGCGCACGATGCGCGACTCCGACCACAGCCCACCGACCCCGTTCCCGATCCAGACCGGGCGACCGTCCCCAGCGCCCTTCCAATGAGCGAGCCTGCGAGCGAATCAATGTCACAGTGCCAGCCACCGCTCACCCGACACACGCGAACGAAGGCGCGCCGATGAGCGAGCCCGCGAGCGAATCAATGTCACAGTGCCAGCCACCGCTCACCCGACACACGCGAACGAAGGCGCGCCGGTGAGCGACCTTGCTGATCGCCTTCCCTCGACCGGTGACCCGGACGCGGTGTTCGACGCGTTCACCGGCTGGGTGGCGAGCACGGGCCTGGAGCCGTACCCGGCGCAGAGCGAGGCGCTGATCGAGATCGCGTCGGGATCGAACGTGATCCTGACGACGCCGACCGGGTCGGGCAAGACGCTGGTGGCCACCGGGGCGCACTTCGCCGCGCTGGCCGACGGACGGCGAACGTTCTACTCGGCACCGGTCAAGGCGCTGGTGTCGGAGAAGTTCTTCGCCCTGTGCGACCTGTTCGGGCCCCAGCGGGTGGGGATGATGACCGGCGACGCCGCCGTCAACCGCGACGCCCCGATCATCTGCTGCACGGCCGAGATCCTGGCCAACATCGCGCTGCGGGAGGGCTCGGCCGCGCAGGTCGGCCAGATCGTGATGGACGAGTTCCATTTCTACGGCGACCCGGACCGCGGCTGGGCCTGGCAGGTCCCGTTGCTGGAACTGACGGATGCACAGTTCCTGCTGATGTCCGCGACGCTGGGCGACGTCACCCGGTTCCAGGAGGACCTGACCCGTCGCACCGGCCGGGACACCGCGGTGATCACCTCGGCGGTCCGGCCGGTGCCACTGCACTTCCGGTGGGTGCTGTCCCCGGTCCACGAGACCGTCAGCGAAATTCTGACATCCCGTCAGGCTCCTTTGTACATCGTGCATTTCACTCAGGCCGACGCGATGGAGCGGGCGCAGGCTTTGCTGTCGGTGCCGTTGTGCAATTCCGCGGAGAAGCAGGCCCTGGTCGAGGCCATCGGCGACTTCCGGTTCACCAAGGGCTTCGGCGCGACACTGAGCAAGCTCCTCCGGCACGCCATCGGCGTGCACCACGCCGGCATGCTCCCCCGGTACCGTCGGCTGGTCGAGCAGTTGACCCAAGCAGGCCTGCTCAAGGTCGTCTGCGGCACGGACACGCTCGGCGTCGGCGTGAACCTGCCGATCCGCACCGTGCTGCTCACTGGCCTGGTCAAGTTCGACGGGCACCGCACCCGAGTGCTGCGCGCCCGGGAGTTCCACCAGATCTCCGGCCGGGCCGGCCGGGCCGGCTTCGACACCGTCGGCGACGTCGTCGTGCAGGCCCCGGAGCACGTGGTGGAGAACGCCCGACGGGTCGCCAAGGCCGGCGACGACCCGCTGAAACTCAAGCGGGTGCAGAAAGTGAAGGCGCCGGAGGGCAAGGTCTCCTGGACCGAGGAGACCTTCGAACGACTGATCCACGCCGAACCCGAGCAGTTAGCCTCCCGGATGCGGGTCAGCCACTCGATGGTGCTCAATGTGATCGCCCGGCCCGGCGACGGCTTCGAGCACATGCGCCACCTCCTGCGCGACAACGATTCCGACCGCAGCGCGCAGAACCGCATGATCCGTCGCACGATCGCGATCGTCCGGGAACTGCTGGCCGCGGAGGTCATCGAACGGCTGGAGACCCGGGATCCGACGGGGCGTCAGTTCGTGGTGAAGGTCGATCTGCAGAAGGACTTCGCGCTCAACCAGCCGCTGTCCGCATTCGCGCTCGCAGCGCTGGACCTGCTCGACCCGGACTCACCGACGCATGCGTTGGACGTCGTCTCGGTGCTCGAGTCGACGCTGGAGGACCCGCGCCCGGTGCTGTTCGCGCAGCAGAACGCGGCGAAGGGCGCGGCGGTCGCCGAGATGAAGGCCGACGGGCTGGACTACGAGGAGCGGATGGAGCGGCTGGAGGACGTCTCCTGGCCGCAGCCGTTGGCCGAACTTCTCGACGCGGCCTACGAGACCTACCGCCGCGGACACCCGTGGATCGCCGAGTATCCGCTGTCGCCGAAATCGGTGGTCCGCGAGATGGCCGAGCGGGCGCAGACCTTCGCCGAGTTCGTCTCCGGCTACGGGCTGGCCCGGTCCGAGGGCCTGGTGCTGCGCTACCTGACCGACATCTACGGCGCGTTGCGCCGCACGGTCCCCGAGGCTGAGAAGAGCCCGGAACTCAGCGACCTCATCGAGTGGCTCGGTGAGACCGTCCGCCAGACCGACTCGAGCCTGCTCGATGAGTGGGAGGCCATGGCCGACGGCGTCGCGCCGCGCGACCGGCGGCAGCGGACCGAGTCCGAGGGCCCCCGGCCGATCACCGCGAACCCACGGGCGTTCGGCGTGCTCGTGCGCAACGCGATGTTTCGGCGGGTGCTGTTGGCCGCGGCGTGGCGCTGGGACGACCTCGGCGCGCTGGACGCCGACACCGGCTGGACCGCCCGGGCCTGGGCGACCGCGATCGATGAGTACGTCGCGCTGCACGGGCCGTTGGCCACCGGGCCGGCCGCGCGCGGTCCGCACCTGCTGGTCCTCGACCGCGAGCCGGACGGCCTGCCCGGGCGGTGGACCGTCCGGCAGATCTTCGACGACCCCGACGAGGAACGGGACTGGGGCATCCGCGCGGAGGTTGACCTGGCCGCCTCGGACGAGCGCGGGGAAGCGGTCATCGAGGTCCGCGACGTCGGGCCGTATCGCTGAGGGTCAGTAGGGTCGAGGCAGGACCCGCCCGAGGGAAGGTGCGCGTGAGCGACGAAGATCCCGACCGGACCGGCCAATCCGGAGCTGAGCGACCCGACGACCCGCCGAACCCGCCGTTCAGCCGCTCTCCGCAGTACGGCGTACCGCCCCAGTACGGCCAGGGCCAGCGACCGTACGGCGACCCGCCGCCGGACTACGGCCCACCGACTTACGGCCCGCCGGCCACCTACGGCCAACCGCCGGGCCAGTACGGCGCACCGCCGCCCGGGGCGCCGCCGTGGGGGCAGCAGCCCTACGGCGCGGGGCCGGGCCCGGGCCTTCCGGCCGGGACCACGGCGGCCGGCCTCGGCGACCGACTGCTGGCCCGGATCATCGACGCGATCGTGCTGCTGCCGGTGGCGATCATCGTCTCGGCACTGACGTTCCACGGAGGGGCCGGTTCGCAGGTCCTCGGCGATCTGGTCGGTCTGGGTGCGTCGGCGGCCTACGAGATCGGGATGATCTCCCAACGCGGCGCCACCGTGGGCAAGAAGGCCCGCGGGATCAAGGTGGTGTCCCTGGTCGACGGTCGGATCCCGACCAGCGCAATTGCCACGAGGCGCTGGGCCGCGGCGACCATCCTGATGGGCCTGGGCACGGTGCTGTGCCTGATCCCCGGCATCGTGTCCGCGCTGTCGCCGGCGTTCGACAAGTCCGATCGCCGCCAGGCCTGGTGGGACAAGCTGGCCGGCACCGTGGTGGTCCGGGCCCGATGACCGGCGCGGTCGTGACTCCGGCGGTCCGCCGCTGGGCGGCGCCGGTCGGCGTCGCGGCCGCGGTGGCCGCCGCGACCATTTGGGTCGCCGTCGTGGACCCGGATCGACCGGGCCATTACCCGCTGTGCCCGTTCCACGCCGGCACCCGGCTCTGGTGTCCGGGGTGCGGTTCGTTGCGTGCGGTGCACGCCCTGACCCACGGCGACCTCGCGGCGGCGGTCCACCGCAACGGTTTGCTGGTCGCCGCGCTGCCGGTCGTCGCGTACGCCTGGGTCGGCTGGTTGAGGTCGCCGGCCGGCGGGCGGAGCGGGGCGCGACTGCGGGTGCGGACCGGCCACGGCTATGCGCTGGTGGGACTGATCCTCGCGTTCGGCGTGCTCCGCAACCTGCCCGGATTCTCGTTCCTGGCGCCCTAGTCCTCCGGCGAGGGTCTTGGGGCCCCGTTCCAGGATCCGCGCGCGACGACCCGTAACCCCGAGGCATACCCATTTGCGCGGGTTCGGGCTGCGCGCGTGCTCCGGACCCGCCCACTGCGCCAAGGATCCGACGTCAACTTGCCAAACGGGTGCCCGGCGCGACGGCGCACGTAGTTCTCGGGCAGCCGTGGCCTTCCGCACTGCCCGGATCTTCCACGACGACTCGGGGGTCGAACGTTGACGGTTTCCACAGCTGATCCCGCGTGGGATGCCGGGAGCGCGACATCGCGCCCCGGGGGACCCGGGTCGGTCAGGCCGACCAGGCACGAGGTCGTCCCGGTGCTCGTGGTCGCAGCGGTCCTGGTCGCGTTGGTGGCGATCACGCTCGGCTGGTGGGCGGACATCCCGAAGATCGCGGCCGGGTCGAGCAACAGGTTGACTGCGGCCGGTCGCCTGTTCGGCCTCTACGGGGGATTCCTCGCAGGTCTCGCCGTGCTGCTCATGGCGCGGGTGCCATGGTTGGATCGCGCGGTCGGCACGGATCGACTCGCTCAGATCCATGCCCTGGTCGGGCGCAGCGTCCTGGTCGCGCTGTCCTGTCACGCGGTGCTGATCGTGGTCGGCTACGCGAAAATCTCCGGGTTGGGGGTGCCGGCCCAACTGCGGACGCTGTGGGACCACTACCCGCACGTCCTGGCGGCCACCTTCGGATTCGGCCTGTTGGTGCTCGTCGGCGTCACCAGCGCACGGGTCTCCCGGTCGAGATTGCCCTACGAGGTCTGGCACCTGGTGCACCTCGCCACCTACGTCGCCATCGGGCTGGCCTTCTGGCATCCACTTGCTGTCGGCACCGACTTCCGCGGCCACCCCGCCCACCAGTTGCTCTGGAAGGGCTGGTTCGTGGCCGTCGGCACGGCGCTGCTCGTCTTCCGTTTTCTCACCCCCGCCGTGCGCGCACTCGTCCACCGCACGGCGGTCGAGGAAGTCCGGGTCGAGTCCGCCCACGTGGTCACGATCCGCATGACGGGTCGTCACATGCACACCTTCGGCGGGACGGCCGGTCAGTTCGTGCGCGTCCGGTTCCTAACCCGCGGCTGCTGGTGGCAGTCCCACCCGTTCTCGATGTCGACTGCCCCCACGCCGGACGCCGTCCGCGTCACGGTCAAAGCCTGCGGGCGGCATACCGCTGCCCTGCCTGGACTTTCCCCGGGCACCCGCGCGCTGCTCAGCGGCCCCTACGGCGGTCTGGTCGCCACCCGACGCACCCGTCCCGGGGTCGTGCTGATCGCCGGCGGCATCGGCATAACCCCGATGCGGGCACTGTTCGAGACCCTCCCCGCCGACGCCGGACGACTGGTCCTGCTCCACCGGGCCGGCCGTGAGGAGGACCTGACCCTGCGCGCGGAACTCGAGGAGCTGGCCGAGAAACGCGGCGGCACCGTGCACCACCTGTTGGGCCCCCGACCGACCAACCCGGAGGACGAGCCTCTGGGCCCGTCCGGCCTGGCGCGGCTGGTCCCGGACATCGCCGAGCGCGACGTCTTCGTCTGCGGACCACCCGCGATGATGCAAGCCGTCGCCCGGGCGGCCCGCTCGCTGGGCGTACCCCGCCGCTCGATCCACTGCGAACGATTCAACCTGTGAACCCGGCGAACTGACCCACCGTCACGTACGGCTCGACCGGATTTGTTGACATGTCATCCATCAAGGCCTAGGTTGAAGTTGACATGACAACTACTGTCCGATCGGTGACTACGCCCCTGCTCCCCGGCGGAAAGCAGCAGGGTGTTCTGACGGTCCGTCGCGCATGTCCGCGGGGTTGGTCCGCGCCTGCGGTGGATCGTCGCACGTGAGCTGGACCGCGCCGACGGGCCATGGCATGGCCCGTTCAGGATCAATGGGTCCTCTCGCCCGCTGAGGAGTTCGAGTCGCCCGTGCTGCCCACGACAGGGATCGATCGGTGAAGCGGCCGGCAGTACCGGCGCAGACCGGCGTCACCAGGCGGCGGTTCCTGGGCTCGTTGGGGGCGGCCGGGGCGGGGTTCCTGTTGGCGCCATCCGCGGCTGCGGCTCGGCCGGTCGGTCGGGATCGTCTGCCCGCGGTCGTTGATCCGCTGTACCGGCAGCCGATCGCCGATCCCAATGCCATTCCCAGGTTCGTCCAACCGTTGCTGGTACCGGCCCAGCATGGGCTGCGGATGAACGCCACCGCGGGTGGCAACCATCGGCTGGTGATGGCACAAACGATCCAGGACGTGCTCGGGGTAGGTCTGCCGACCCCGGTTTGGGGCTACGGTCGGACCGCGGCGGCCGCGAGCTACCCAGGGCCTACCGTGGTGGCGCACCGCGGTCGCCCGATCAACCTGGAGTGGTCCAACAGCCTCCCGCGACAGCATCTGGGCCCGGTGGACACCACACTGCACTGGGCCTTCAGCCACAACGACCTGTCGATCGCCGAGGCCGGCGTCCCGGCGGTGGCGCACCTGCACGGTGGCCACGTGGAGGCCGCTTCCGACGGCGGCCCGGAACAATGGTTCACCGCCCGGGGCGACACCGGCGCAGCCTTCGTCTCCACGACCTCCCGCTACGACAACAGTCAGGAAGCGGCGACCCTCTGGTACCACGACCACACGCTCGGGATCACCCGGCTCAATGTGTACGCCGGGCTGGCCGGGTTCTACCTGCTGCGCGACGACCACGAGACCGAGCTGATGGAATCCGGTGGGCTGCCCGCCGAGCAACACGAGGTCGAACTGGTCATCCAGGACCGCACCTTCTATCCCGATGGCCGGCTGGCCTACCCCGACCTCTCCTCACCGCTGCCGGGGCGGCGCGCCGGGCCGTCGCAGTTCGTGGACTTCTACGGCGAGGTCATCCTGGTCAACGGCCGGGCCTGGCCCCACCTGCGGGTCGAACCCCGGCCCTACCGGTTCCGGGTGCTCAACGGCTCCGATTCCCGCGTCTACGCCCTGGCGATCACGCCACCGGCCGGTCCCGCGGCGACCATGGTCGCGATCGGCACGGACGCCGGGTTCCTCGAACACCCCGTAGCGCTGGGCGAGCCGCTACTGCTGTCCCCTGGTGAGCGGGCCGACATCGTCGTGGACTTCAGCAACTTCGCGGGCCGGACGCTGACGATGCGCAACCTCGCCGCGGCCCCGTTCCCGCTGGGGCTGCCGCCGAGTCCGGCCACAGCCGACGTCCTGCAGCTACGAGTCGACCTACCCCTGGACCGGACGGCGCCGCCGATCAGTTTCCCGCCCAGGCTGCGCTCGGGGCCGTTCGCGGTGCCTGGCCCGGCCGTGGTCACCCGCCGGCTCACCCTGGGCGAGCGCCTGGACGAATACGGTCGGATCCAGAACCTGCTCGGCACAACCGAACTGGGCCACCTCACCTATCGCGACCCGGTCACCGAAACACCGCGGCTGGGCGAGGTCGAGGTGTGGGAGTTCTACAACGACATGGAAGTCGCCCATCCGATGCATCTGCATCAGGTCGCCTTCGAGGTCCTGGACCGGGCACCGTTCACTGCCGTGAGCGACCCGGTGACCGGCGCCCTGCACAACATCCAGATCGGGCCCGGCAGGCCCGCGCTGCCCCAGGAACAGGGTCCGAAAGACACCGTCCTGGCCTACCCCGGCGAGGTGACCCGCATCCGGGTCCGCTTCGACCGGCCCGGCGACTACGTGTGGCACTGCCACAACCTGCCCCACGAGGACAACGAGATGATGCGGCCCCTGCGGGTCCGATGACCCGACCGGGGAGTCCGGTTACCGGCCTCTGGTGCCGCTTTCCCAGCCGACGCCGGCGGTGTGGGCAGGCAGCCTGTCCTGGACCCGCCGGTAGCGTTCGACGGTCTCGCGCAACCGTTGCGGGTCGCTCGACGTCAAGTCGACGGCGGCTCGCACGGCCGCCGCCCGCTCGGCCTGCAGTGCTGCGATCAGGACCGGATCGTGGTGGCAACGTGATCGCTCGGTGGCGATCCGGGCACCTTGCAGGGCGATCACGTGGCCCAGCAGGTCGATCGCGGTCGCGTACTCGAAACTGGGTGGGGGTGAGCCGGGAAGACCCGGCGACATTGGCGCCGTTTCCATCAGCGGAAGCTAATCGCGGCAGGTTTCCGGCTTGTTGCAGACCGCGTGTCGCCACGCCGGGCCCGGACAGTCACCCCGGGGCTGGATCCGTGGCCCGCGAACGGTGTTCACATCCACGTACCGGGCCTGAAACAACGCCTCGCCAGGATCGTGGCGCCGACACTCCCCGACGGCCGGACGCCGCATCGGCCGCCGGGGGAGTCGGTCCAAATCGTCCTACTGGGCTGGAATCCGGCCCAGGCTCAGATCGCTGGGGCGAGGGTCGCCAGTCGAGTGGCCAACCACGGTTTGCGGCCCCAGGCCAGCAGTCCACCGGTGGGGAGCGAGCGCCACGTCGGCACGCGCCGCCAGCGCGCCAGCAGCATGGCGGCGGGGTCGGCGGACAGGTAGGCATCCGCCTTGCCGGTGCGGTGTCCGGCGTCGATTCGGGCCCCGCCGGCGGCGGTGAACTCGACGAGGTAGTTCCGCCCGCCGCGGATGCGCAGTTGCAGGTGCCCGACTCCCGGGCTGTCGTCGGCGGCTCGGCGGGCGAGCACTGGCAGCACGAAACCTTCGACGACGTAGCGGGCGTGGTCGGGGTCGACGCGCCAGGGGCGGCGGTGGGCGCGGGCGATGTCGTAGGCGTGGGTGATGGTCTCGTTGAGCAGGTGGCAGGTGAACGTGGGCTGGGTGAACCGGACGCCATGGATCATCCACTGGTTGGCCTGTTCCGGGTGCCAGTCGGCACAGGCGTTCAGGTAGGCCGCGGCAGCGCGGTCGATCCGGTCGGCGACGGCGGCGAGGTCGGGGTCCCAGCAGGCCTTGACCGCTGCCACCGTGAATTTCGCGAGCTCCTGCGGGGTCTGGATCATCGCGGTTGCATCCGGCGGGAGCAGACCCGGCAAGGCGGCCCGCACGGCGTCCAGGTCGCCGGCGCCGGCGCGGTGGGACGACGCACGGTGCGCAGCATCGTGGTCAGCCGGGTGGTCTCGGACTGCAGAGCGGCCCGCGCCAGAGCCCAGTCGACCCCGCCGTCGACGGGGCCGGTGCGGTTACTCACCGAGGTCCCTCGATCGGACCGCCGGGTGCCGGTTCGGCCTCGACGCTCAGCACCGGACCAAGCGCTCGAGTTCATCGCGCACCTTGCCGGCAATGATTTCCACGCCGACCACCTGCGCCGGGGTGCGGGAGACCTGCGCGGCGATCCGCTCGGTGCTCAGGCCACTGCGGCGCAGTTCCTCGACGATGTCGGCCAGATCCCAGAAGGGCAGCGACATGCCAACGTCGGAGCCGAACACGATGCCTCCCGCCGGGACCGGATCGTTGGGGCCCAGCGCCCCGGCACCATGGTGGCGGTCGAATGTTACAGCCGGGAAAATCATGGACGCGTGATTCGCTGGTGACTGGTGGGCCCACGTCGCAACGCCGTGTCCTGGGTCCGTAACCGGAGGACATATCCAACGGTGTGAGAGCCCCGCCGTGCTTACCCCGACGGGGCTTCTGGACGAATCGCCGTTCCATTATTGGAAGGATTGGAATTCAAGATGGACATGCATTCAATCTGGTTCAGGACCCGCAGAGTCGCGACGGCATGCCTGCTGACCGGTGGACTGTTGGGCGCGGGTGCCACGACCGCGGGCGCGGCCACCGCCCCGACCACCACCCCTGCGGTTGCACCCGCCCACCACGGAGGCGGGGGCCACGGCGGCTTCGGCCGTGGCGGCGGCTTCGGCCGTGGCGGTGGCTTCGGCCGTGGCGGTGGCTTCGGCCGTGGCGGGGGCTTCCGTGGCGGTCATTTCGGCCGGGGCTTCGACCGTGGCGATTTCTACGACGGTTGCGACGACTACTGGGACGACGGGTGCTACTGACCGCCCAACTTCCCCGTTCGGCGCAGCAACCGGGAATTCGTGTGCTGCAGCAGGTTCGTCAAATCCGTCGGTCATTCCGCGAGGCCCCGCTGGGCAGGAGGCACCAAAGTTGAACCCGTTGGCCCTCACCCTGGCGGTCTCCCTGATCGCCGTCGTACGAGCAGGCGACGACCCGCCACCCG
This sequence comes from Sporichthyaceae bacterium, assembly GCA_036269075.1. NCBI lineage: Bacteria > Bacillati > Actinomycetota > Actinomycetes > Sporichthyales > Sporichthyaceae > Sporichthyaceae bacterium. Next base: position 9,201 of record DATASX010000039.1, on the reverse strand, counting down.
ACTACTGCAAACAGGACCCGGATTGGTACCTCTGCCAGCACTATCACCAGCGGCCGCGGTCCGCCGCGCCCGCGGCCGAGGTGGACCCCACCGGGAACCGCGACCCGGGCCCGGCGACCACGGCGTGGTCGGCGCCGAGGTGGGAGTGGATCACTTCGGGGGTGCCCGAGCATCTCGGCACGGTTGGCGGTGAGGAGCCCGTCAGGGTGTGAGTCGGGCCTGCTGCGCGAGACGGCGGTAGCCAGTCAGCTACCGGTGACCTCGGCTCGCCGGCAGGCCCACAGTTCGGTGAACTCCGCGCTGCGTAGGGCGGTTCGCTGCGCCCTAGTCATATCCGAGTTCTTCGAGGCGCTCGTCGGAGATCCCGAAGTGGTGCGCGATCTCGTGCAGCACGGTGATCCGTACCTGCTCGACGACCTCCTCGGCCGACGAGCACATCCGCAGCAACGGTTGGCGGAAGATCGAAATTCGGTCCGGCAGCACCCCGGTGTACCAGCGGTCGCGTTCGGTGAGCGGAATCCCGTCGTACACCCCGAGCAGGTGCTCCTCGCCGGGCGGCGGGTCGGCCTCGACCACGACCACCACGTTGTTCAGCACCTCGGCCAACTTGTCCGGCAGCAGGTCAAGAGCGTCGGCAACCAGGTCGTCGAACTCTGCATCGGAGATCTGCAGCACGGCCCCATTCTGGACGGCCGAGTCCGGCCCGGCGACCGACTCGCCTATGCTTGCCCGGACCTCGGCTCGCCGGGTCAGGCCCGCCCTCATCGTCTAGGGGCCTAGGACGCCGCCCTTTCAAGGCGGTAGCACGGGTTCGAATCCCGTTGGGGGCACCAGTTCGGGCGAACCCTGCTCGCAGACTTCGCGAGCCGGGTCACGCGTCAGTTCATTGCGACGCTCCGCGTCGCTTCGCGCTCGGGGCCCGGGCGCCGATCTCGGGGCGCTTGTGGGTGCCCAACGGTACGGTGCGTTCATGGTGGAGGGCTTGAGCATCCCGGAGGCAAGTTCCCGGCTGGAGGAGATCGTCCAGCGGGCCCGAACGGGCGGACACGTGCTTCTGACCGAGGGCGACACGCCGGTGGCCGCGATCGTGGGCATCGACACGTTGCGCGAGCTGCAGCGCGTCCAGGACGACGCTGACATCGCGCTGTGCCTGCGTAGCGAGGCCGACCCGTCGCCCCAGTTGACCCACGAGGAGTTCATGGCGGCTCTCGACGCCGGGGACGCCGCCGCTTCATGAGCTACACCGTCGTCTGGACCAATCCGGCCATGACGGAGTACCGGAAGCTGCGCAGTCAAGACCGCCCGGCAGCGACGACGGTCGGCGACGCCGTGCGGGCGTTGGCGATCGACCCCCGGCCACCAGCGAGCGGACAACTCGGGACCACCGAGTTCCGCCGCCTGCGGGCCGGTGCCTTCCGGATCCTCTACCGGCTGGACGACGAGGCATCCACGGTCGTCATCGAGCACCTGGGACGGATTCCCGCGGACGAGCCGAGTGCCTGGCCGCATTGAGCCACTCAGCCGGTCCCGGGGTCGGCCCGGTCAGTGATCGAAGCGCGGATCGGGTACACGCGAGCCGAAGCGAGCGCAGCCGTGGCGGCGGCGTCGAGGCGGTCGCCGAACACGTGCCCGTAGAGATCGAGGGTCATCGGCGCCGACTTGTGGCCGAGCATCTGCTGGACGACCTTGACGTCCGCGCCGGACGTGATTGCCAGGTCGGCTGGGGTGTGACGCAGTTCGTTGGGGTGCAACCCCAGGCACGCCGACCGGATCGATGCGACCGCCGAGGAGATGGGGCGCTTCTTCGACCACCTGCGTCAGGTCGGGATCCGGCGCCTGGTCGCCGAGCAGCTCAACGATCCCGACTACACCTTTCCGCCCCCGAAGAGCCGTCGCAAAGCGCCGGGCCGGCTGACCACCTGTACTAGATATCGCCCGGCAACCGTGTCCGGGCCGGCGCCGCGTCCGGGCGGGCCGGTCCGCACCCAGGACGAGGCCGGTGAACTGGTGCGCCGCGGAGTCCGATGCGCCGGCGGACTGGCTCGACGAGCAATCCCCCATGCCGTGGGTGTCCTCGGTGCTGGTGGAGGTCGAGTTGGCTCGCGCGCTGCGGCGCACCGAACCGGACCTGCTCGCCGGGGTGCCGGCGGTCCTGGCGCGGGTTGCACGTTATGAGATCGACGATGTCGTCCGCGCGGCCGCGGCTGCGCATCCTGACCCGGACCTGCGCAGCCGGGAGGCCATCCACCTGGCGACTGCGAGCGCCATTTTCGGGCCCCAGCTGGTCGCGTTCGTCACCTACGACCCGCGTCTGTCGAGGCCGCGGCGAGCATGGGTCTGCCGATCGCCGGTCCGGCCGGTCCGCAGCCCCACTGACGTAGAACGCGGACCGCTTCGGGGGCGGGTCGGCGGCGCGACGTTCACCGGGCGATGCCGTGGCCTTCGTCGCGGTCACGTCCAAGGGAGTGCCCGGTGCCGAACCCGGCCAGGGTGTCGACGGGTCGGGGCGAGGCGAGTTCGGTGTCGGCTCGCTGCCAGGTCAGGGCTTGGCCAAGGCGCCGGATTTCCTCTCGGTTCAGGTTCCTGACGCTGGATCAGATCGGCCGGTACGGGGCGACGCCGGGACGCGAACCGCGGTAGGTCCGCGTGCTCCGCACGCGCCTCGGTGAGTTCCCGCAGGTGGTACTGGTGCCCGCTTTCGGCTTGTGCGAGTTCCGCTCGGCGTTGGGCGAGCGCCGCGTGGTGCCCGGCCGCCGCCGACCTTCCGACAGGGCCCTTGACCGAGGCCGAGACAATTACTTTCCTGGCGGACAACGGCACGAGGCCGGAATGATACCCCTCGGTAATACCGGTATTGGTGCACCAGACAATCCGGTACCGCGCGCGTGCTCGCCGTATTGCGCCGAGCGCCGATAAAGGCCGGGTCGCTTGCGATCGTGGCCGGTGCGATCTCGGTCTCGACGGCCTCGTCGCTCGCGCGGGTGCCGCAAGCGGTCAAGGCGACCAGCAAACCGAGAACGACCAGGACCCCGATCCCCGGTGGGGACAGGTCTCCGGGAGGTGTTCGCGGCTCGGCCCGCGAGTTGTGGTCGGGAACCTTGAAACAGAATGCCCGCAGCGTGCAGCGGAGGAAACGGTAGCGGTACATATTCCATTTAGCGTTCAGAAAATTTCGATGCCGACGGTGCATCACGTCATGAGCCGCATCTCGGGGGGTCACTCGCAGCAAGTGTCGACGTCGGTGGCACGGTTCGTGCCGATGAAGTTCAGCCGCGCGCGTCTGATGCACAGGACGCGCGGTCGGCAAGCCACTCAGCAGCTCAACCGAGCCGCCACCGCGGTCGCCGCGGAGGCCGAAGAAATCGCGTTAATTAACAACGATCAGGAGAGCGACATGACGGTTGCGGTTGGCGACAAGATCCCCGACGTCGAGGTGAAGGTCCTCGGTGCTGACGGGATGCCCACGTCGGTGAGCACCGGCGAGGTCCTGGGCTCCGGCAAGGTCGTGCTCTTCGGCGTTCCTGGTGCGTTCACCCCGGCGTGCAGCAAGGCCCACCTGCCGGGCTACGTAGCCGGGGCCGACGCCCTGGCCGGCAAAGGCGTCGACACGATCGCCTGCATCGCGATCAACGATGCGTGGGTACTGGACGCGTGGGCCGACTCACAGGGCGCCAAAGGCATGATCACGATGCTGGCCGACGGCAACGGAACCTTCGCCGAGGCGATGGGCCTGGCCTTCGACGGCTCCCCGTTCGGGCTGGGCAAGCGCTCGTTGCGCTACGCGGCAGTCATCGAGGACGGCGTGATCTCCCGACTGGAGGTCGAGGAGAACCGGAGCAACGTCGCAGTGTCCTCCTGCGCCAACGTCCTGTCCGGACTCTGAAGGGCCCGACGAAGGCATCGCGTATCGTCCGTCCCGGACTGGTCCGGACACGGGGCAACGTCAAGGGTCCGACGCATCGGTTGACGGGCGCCGGCAGGGTAAAGTCCGGCAGAACAAGTTGCCGCGCCATCACGGCCATCAGGTGAGCAGGGGCCCATGCACAGGCCAGCCGGCACAAGCCTCCTGGCTCTCCTCCTGTTCGTGGCCGGCCTCCCGACCGCCTCGGCGGCAACCCAGCCGGCGGGCGTGTCGACCAAGTCGATCCCGGTGACGTTCCACGTCGTCAACACGAACACCTCCAAAGTGCCGTGCCTGTCCGACGGGCTCAGTTACGACGTGGTCGGCCGCCTCACGGGTCCGAGTTCGGTGCTCGAGAAAGGCCCGATGACGGCCGCGACGCTGTACCTGCACGGTGACGGCGTCGACGAGAGTCTCTGGAACTACCGCCGGGTGCCGGGCTACGACTACGCGACCGAGATGGCACGGCAGGGCCAGATCTCGGTGACCATCACCCGCCTCGGCTACAAGGGGAGCGGAAAGCCCGACGGCAACAAGATCTGCCTGGGTAGCGAGGCCGACGTAGCGCACCAGATCGTCGGCCAGCTGCGCAGCGGCAGGTACCAGCTGCACCCACCTGACGATCACGACGGGACCGCTCCCGGTCTGCCGATCCAACGGATCGCCCTGGCGGGCCATTCGGCGGCCGGTTTTGTCGCGATGGCCGAGGCTTACTCGTACCAAGACCTCGACGGGCTGCTCGTCGTGGCTTCGGGCGAGTTCGTCTCCCCGCGCGTGCCTGAGGCCGTGTCGGAACAACAGGCGCGCTGCACCTCCAGCACTGACGGGTACGCACTCATCGAGGGCACCGACGATGAGGCCGCGACGGATTTCTTCCACGACGCGGACCCGGTGGTGATCGCCGACACTGTCGCGCACCGCCCACGAGATTCGTGCGGCGGGCTGCTGAACTCCCCGCTGGATTTCGTCGCCGACGCAGCCCTGCTCCGCACGATCCGCGTCCCGGTCCTGGTGGTCGCCGGCGAGCAGGACGCCTTCTTCCCGGATCCGGAGTCGCAGGGGAAGCTGTTCAGCGGCAGCCCGGACGTCGTGGTTTCCAGACTTCCGGACACCGGCCATGCCATCACCCTCGGCCACTCGGCCCCGACCTTCCGCGCTCTGATGGCCGAGTGGCTTTACGACCATATGGTCGACAAGCCCATCATCGCCGACACCGAGTAACTCCCGGCGCCGCGAATACGGTGAAGACATGCGCAGATTGATTCGAATATCTCCTCGGCGGTCCTCGTCCAGCTGAACGATGTCGGGTTCCAGTTCGAGGTCTTGACCAGCCCGGCAGGGAATGACAACCTGCCCGGCGGGCCGCCGGAGGGTCGCACCACGGGTTCCTTGCGCAGGCCCGCCTGGGGCAGGATCGGGTCGTGGGTGCATTCGATGCGATCGTCATCGGGTCCGGTCCGAACGGCCTGGTCGCCGCGAACTTGCTCGCCGACGCCGGCTGGGAAGTCTTGGTGTTGGAAGCACAGGACGCGCCCGGCGGGGCGGTGAAGAGCGCTGAGGTCACGGCCGCGGGCTTCGTGAGCGACCTTTTCAGTTCGTTCTATCCGTTGGCATTGGGCTCCCCGGTGTTGCGGGACCTGCACCTCGAATTGCACGGGCTGTCCTGGTGCCATGCAGCCGCGGTGCTGGCCCATCCCCTGCTTGACGGGCGGACCGCCGTGCTGAGCCGGGATCTGGCCACAACGACCCGGTCCGTGGCCGAATTCGATCCCCGGGATGCCGCGGCCTGGCAGAGCCAGGTCAGCCGCTGGGAGGAATTGGCCCCCTGGCTGGTGCAGACGTTGATCACCCCGTTCCCGCCGGTGCGGTCCGGCGCCGGCCTGGCCCGGCGACTCGGGGTTCGCGACGGCCTGCGCTTCGCCAGGTTCGCGACGCTGTCGATGCGCCGGTTCGCTCAGGAGAACTTTCACGGCGAGGGCGCCGCACTGCTGATGGCCGGGAACGCCATGCACACCGACCTGGGCCCGGAGGCGGCCGGTAGTGCCGTCTTCGGCTGGTTGATGTCCATGCTGGGTCAGACGGTCGGGTTCCCCGTCCCGAAGGGCGGCGCGGGGGCGTTGAGCGCCGCGTTGGTGCGCCGTTTGGAGTCCGCGGGCGGAAGTGTGCGGTGCGGATCCCCGGTCAGCCGAGTGGTGGTCCGAGACGGGCGAGCGGTCGGTGTCCACTGTGGAGGGGAAACGCTGCGCGCTCGGCGCGCGGTGCTCGCCGATGTCTCGGCGCCTGCCCTCTACCTGGGCCTGCTGGGTGGCGCGTTGTTGCCGTCGCGGTTGCGCGCGGACCTCGAGCGTTTCGCCTGGGACGACGCCACCGTGAAGGTCGACTGGGCGCTGTCCGGTCCGGTCCCGTGGACCAATGCTGACGTGGCCGGCGCCGGCACGGTCCACCTGGTCGGCGGCCTCGACGACATCTCCCACTTCGCGCATTCCCTGGCACTGGGATTCCTGCCCGCCGATCCCTTTCTGTTGTTCGGCCAGATGACCACTGCTGATCCCTCCCGCTCGCCTGCAGGTACCGAGTCGGCCTGGGCCTACACCCACGTACCGGCCCGGCCGCGTGGCGACTCCGCCGGGGTGTTGTCCGGCGGTTGGGGTGAGCCCACGATGCGCCGTGGCTTCCTCGACCGGATCGAGGCACGGGTTGAGCAATTCGCGCCGGGATTCCGTGACCTGGTGATGGGTCGTCACATTGCTTTCCCGCCCGACCTGGAAGCGGCGAACGCCAATCTGGTGGACGGCTGCATCAACGGTGGGACCAGCGCCCTTCACCAACAATTGATCCTCCGGCCCACGCCCGGACTCGGGCGACCCGAGACACACGTCGCCGGACTCTTTCTCGCGTCGGCCTCAGCCCATCCGGGCGGCGGAGTGCACGGCGCGTGCGGAGCGAACGCAGCGCGTGCCGCTTTGCGTTCGCGCACCAGCGGACGCTTTGCTCTTGCCGCTACACGGGCCCTGGCCGGCCCGACGAAGTGAGCGTCGCGCCACGCCCCGAGCACGCGCGGCGAACTGCATCGACAGTCCTTCGTCGGCGATCAGGGGCGATCACCTCGAATCGCTGTTCGGGGGCACCACTTCACCGGGTAGCTCGGTACCGCGGCGGTGGATCGCCAGCTCGGTCTCCAGCTCAGCGATGCGGCGTTTTGCCGCAGCCAACTCCACCTGCTGGGCGCTGGACAGCCCCGCCTCGACACGGTCGATCCGGTCCTGTCGCCGCCACACGTAGATCGTCTGTGCGCAGATGCCCAGATCGGCCGCAACCGCTGCGACGCTGCTACCTGCCTCCACCCGGTCCAGCACTTTCCGACGGAACTCCGCCGGATGTCCTCGCCTGGACACACGGCCCTCCTCGAAGTGATCAGGTGGTGCAAGAACCTGGTTACCCGACTCCGGGAAAGCGAGTTCGCCCGACAGGCATGCTGTGATCGACAATCCAGGACCCGGGTCGGCCCGCCAGGCGTGCAGGGTCTCGAGTTGGGTGCAGGGCCATCGCCAGACGGACAGCTGGACGGGTCGGGGGTGTTGTTGACTCAGGTGCCGGCCGAAGGCGCGGGCCTCGCTGAAGCCGATCGCGGTGTCCGAAAGGCGGAAGTGGATGGTGCCGTGGCCGGACTCGGCGACCAGGACCGGCCAGGTCTGAGCCGGTGGCGGTGGGTGACCGGTCGTCCGTACGTCGGGCGGGGTGATCGTGTGACAGCTCAGGAGCAGGGCGCAGGGACCGCCGGTGGCGGCCGCTGAGGCCAGGTGCCATCGGTTCAGGTAGTGGTCGATCATGTCGGCGGGCAGCCATTGACCGGTCTCGATACGGATGATCTCGACGAGGCTGCGACGGGTCCACAGGTGACCGTCCAGGCCCAATTGAGATGGGTGGGCGAAGCGCATCAGGCGCAGGAGCGTGAGCTCCTGATCGAGGGTCAGCATCGGTGCCGGCACCGTCGAGTCGGCCTGCGGCCGATATCGGCCGATATCGGCCGATACGCCGGACTGGTAGGCCCGCGTCCAGATGCCGACGGTGCGCCGGGACACGCCGAACCGACGCGCAGCCTCCAATTGCGTCAACCCGCCACGTACGGCGACGATGACTTCCCGGCGTAGTTCCACGCGCGCACGGGGGGACAGGCTTCGTGCGTCCGGTGCCCCGAAAAGGTTGAGCACCCCAGTCGTGTGGTCGGTCATGATCCAGGCTCGCGATCGCGGGTGAGCGCGCCGGTCCAGGGCGCGGCCGCGGCTCGGGGTCGCTCGACGTGGTAGGGCGTCAAGGTGCAGTCCACGAACAGGTCGGTGGTGTCCTCGGCGTTCGAGGGTTGCAGGCCTGCTGCGAGTGGCCGCCGTTGGTCGAGAGGTGGTTCAGCACCTCGTCGCCCGAGTACCTGGCTCGCGCTGAGGGGATCGAGGCCGGGGCCCCCGGCCTCGCCGATCGCTTCACCTGTGGGCACGCCGGTTCGCGGCGATCGGCAGGCCGGTCACACCCGGGATCGTCGAACCGCCGGGCTGGGTGGGCTTGGCCGCCGGTGGTGCTGCGGTGGTGTGGTGCTGCTGCGCAGGCATCTTGGCCCCGGGTACCGCTTTGCCGACGACATTGACCGTCAGGTACATCGCTGGGTGGAAGCGGCAGACGATGTCCCACTCGCCGGGGAAATCGAACTTCCAGGTGAACTGCTGACCGGGTTGAATGTCCGGGGAGTCGATCTCGTCGCCGTTGCCCTGAACCACACTGTGCGTGGTGTCGTCGGTCTCCTTGTTGGTCCACACGACGGTGTCGCCCGTCCTGATCTTGAGGTCGGTCGGGTTGAACGCGACGAACCTCTGCATCACCTGATAGGTCTGGGCCGGAACCGGCTTGTCCTGCGGTCCGGTTCGCGCCGCGATGGCAGACGGCACGGCGAAGACCGTTGCGACGGCCGTCACGGCTGCGGTCGCGGTCACCGACATCTTCATCTCAGTTCGCTCCTTCGCGGGAGTTGCGCCCCGGCGCGGGGCGTTGGAGGGATTGCGATTCGTCGCGGAGGCAGCGAGAAACAGCCCCGGGCTCGGGGCAGCCTGCCGGGCACCGGATCCACTGCGACCGTCTTGAGGAGTACGAAGTGACGCGTCATCAGGAAGTCCCGATCAGGAGCCGGGGCGCCGGTCCTCGGCCACGTCCCCGGCGGGGTTCACCGCGGGCGCGACCACGCCGTTCGCCGGGTAGACGTCGAAGAAGCTGACCATTCCGGTCATGCCGTTCTTGGTCTCGGAGTGCTGGAA